>NZ_JBVVAK010000185.1:0-13303 GCF_055792825.1 Microvirga sp. GN3 | reverse complement strand
CGAGCCATGGAGAGCGCGTTGCCTGGATCAGTCGCCGACTTGCACCGCCTGGCCCGCCGCGAGTTCGGCCGCCTGCAGCAACGGCCTGAGCTCATTACCAGCTTCTTTCGGCACGCAGGTCTCTAGTGAAGATCATTAGCATCTCAGCATCTCAGTAGTCAGAGCCGAACCTGGAAGTTAGCCGATCATCTCGATGATGTGACGGATCTCCTCGCGCGAGAGGCCAGACGGTTGTGGTTTGGCGGCTGCCTTGATCTGTTGGGTGTCTTTCGACGGCTGCGGTTTGTGCTTCGGAAGCTGGGTTTGCGTTGAAGTAGACATAGATTTCCTGTCGGCGCATCGGATCATGTTCCGAGCAGCCTTTCGTGGTTGAAGTTGTCGTATGCAAAGCAACGACGTGTAAGCTCGCCTAAACGAGCTGGAGAGTAGCAATCGATTGGAACGGAAAGCGGGCTCGGCGCTCGATCACGAGCAAGGGAGAGCAGGCCGAACACGTCGGTTGATTTGCCCAACATGAAGGACGATTGAGCCTTTTGCAAGACCAATCTCCTCTACGGCAGTGTGCCTTGTATTCGCCGCAAGGGAGCACTAGATAATGCTTATCGACATTTGGCCGGACAATCGGGCCGTTTCGCCTTGGTATGCCAGGCGCACGTTCAGACCCTCTTCCCAAACATCGACGAACCGAGTGCAGGGACATGCTTTTTGCATGCCCTCCGTTCACGTGCGCTTGCGCCTACAAACCAAGGATATTTCCATGAATACGGGGATTGTTAAGTTCTACAACGATCAAAAGGGCTTCGGCTTCATCCAGCCCGACAATGGCGACAAGGACGTGTTCGTTCACGCCACGGCTCTTGAGCGCGCCGGCATCCGCGGTCTGCGCGAAGGCCAGAAGGTTTCCTTCGACACCGCCGAAGACCGTCGCAGCGGCAAGGTCGCCGTCAACACCATCCAGACGGCGTAATTGCCGTTGGATACAGGCGCCGTGGTGCGCCACGCCGTTTGGCAAAGCCGCCCTTCGGGAGCGGCTTTTTGTTTTCTACAAAAGGATTTTGCAATGGCTAAGGAAGAACTCATTACATTCGAAGGCGAGGTCGTCGAGATCCTGCCGGATGCGCGCTATCGCGTGAAGCTCGAGAGCGGTCACGAGATCGTCGCATACACGGCCGGCAAGATGAAGAAGAACCGCATCAAGACGCTCGCGGGCGACCGCGTCACCGTCGAGATGTCGCCGTATGATCTCGACAAGGGCCGGCTCATCTTCCGTCATAAGGACAGCGGCTCGGGTGCTCCCCGCCCGGGAGCTCCGCGCCGTCCGCAGTTCCGCCGCCGGTAAGGTGTGCAGCGGAACGTCAAGGAACAAATCACGATGCCCGAAAAGACTTGGACGTTCGAGGCCGGCGACCGTGTGCCGGAATGGCTCATGCGTCAGATCAACTGCGTGTTGCGGTTCGACCGCGACGCTGTCGTCGTCGAGAACAACAGCGAATTCCAGATCTATCCGGCCAGCGCGATGAGCGACGACGATACGATGGTGCTGGCCGAAATCATCGATCAGCAGATCGATGCCGAGGTTGAGCAGGTTCTGCCGATTATAGCCCACACAACCCCCCGGTCGATGTCCCTTAATTGACGAGAGGAGGCTTTTCCATGAGCCACAAGTATGCGATTGGCCAGTTGGTTCATGCCGCTGGCACGCACTTTGCCGACCGCACAAGCGGTATTTATGAAGTCATTCGTCTGATGCCCGAGAGAGACGGCGAGTTCAGCTACAGAATCAGGAATACCGCGAGCGGGACGGAGCGCGCTGCAGGCGAGTCCCAGATCCGCACCGTTGACGCCGGACATGGCGTGCGGGCGTCGGCATCCGTTGACCGCTGATTCATTCCAAGGGAGCCACCCATCGTGCAGCGTATCCGCTCTACTCTCTTTGACGTTCTGCTGGCCATCTGGACGGGCCTCTTCGTACCCGTCCTGGCACTCCTTTGGCTATGCGGCTCCCCGGAGCGTGGCGTTCGACTGGCGTCACGGTTGTGGGCTCGCGGCATACTCGTCAGCCTGAAGTGCCTCGTTGGGCTGACCTATGCCGAGCGGGGCCAACACAATATTCCTGACGGACCCTGCCTGATCATCGCCAATCACCAGTCAACCTGGGAGACGCTCGCGTTCCTGATCCTGTTTCCGGATGTTGCCATTGTCGCGAAGCAGGAATTGCTGACGATCCCTGTCTTCTCCTGGTTCCTGCGCAAGTCGCCAATGATCCTGATCGACCGGGAGAGCGGCTCGAAGGCTGTCCGGAGGATGGTGCAAGGGTGCCAAGCGGCGCTGGCGCAGGGCCGTTCCGTGCTGATCTTTCCCGAGGGAACGCGAAAGCCGGTTTCCGAGCCGATCGAGTTCAAGCGCGGAGTTGAGTTGTTATACCCCAAGCTCGATACACCGGTTCTTCCCGTCGCTCTGAATTCAGGACACTTCTGGGGACCCGGCCGGCCCTACAAACGAGCGGGAACAATCTCGGTTTCTTATCTTGATCCGATTGCCCCAGGTCTGGCCGGCCATGAGTTCATGCGCAAGGCGGAGGAACTTCTTGAGGCTGAGAGAAAATCCTCGTGGCCTCAGGCCGCTTAAATCCAGTACCTGATGATCGGCGTCTCGCCGGGTCCATGCCCAGCCGGCCGTAACGGTCGGCTGACCCAGCTCGTAGTTGCTTATCGTTCGGCAACCAGCTCGATGAAGGGCTCAAGACTGGCATAGGGCAGCGTAAACTTCTCGCCTCGGAACAGCATCGGGACATCTTGCCCGCCGGCGAAGCCGGAGGCCAGCTTGCTCCGAACCGTGAAGGTCTCGCCGGCTGTCACCTGCCCCCAGGATTCATCGGTGTGATCCATGATGCCAAGCTCGTTCAGCTTCGCGTCGACGGTCTGCGTCCGAGCGTGAGAAGGCAGTTCACGGAGGCTGCTTTCGATATCGCCACGCATGGCAGCATATGCGGGGTTGCGAACCTTATAGCGAAGCTCTGTATCCTGAGTGAAGCGCCATACGGAACCGATCGCCATCTGTTGCTGCTTGGTGACCGGCTTCTTCGCAGTCTTCTCGCCTTTCGTTGCAGACTTGGCGCGGGCCGGAGCCTCGGCAGGCTGAACGTCGGCGATCAATGCCCATTTGCTCGACCATTCCACCGCCCGATAATCGCCCTTGGTGAGGCGATCGGTGAACTCGAGAATGTCCTGATCAATGGGACGTTTGCCACCACTCGCTTCGAAGTACCGCAGCCGCATCTCGTCCGGAAGCAGCAGGTAGAAGTTGTCGCTCTTCACGTCCACATCGAAGATGTTCGTGACCTTGACCACCTGATCGCGGGTGGACGGAGCCTCAACGCCATCACCCGTCGGGTAGACACTGGTTCCTTTGGGAACGCGGATGTAACCGCCCATCTGAATCTCTGACATGTGTTCTTGTCTTTCTGTTAGGTGATCGGCAGTTGCTGAGACGGCCAAAGGCTTGAAATGGGAACGGCACCCGAAGGTGCCGTTTCTGTTGCTAGGCTGTCCCGAGCCCCGGATGGTTACGCCGCGAGGCGCACCGCACCCATGTCAACGTTGTCGTTGGCATTTATGAATTTGCACTGTTGAGGCCGTAGCTCAGCCTAATCGCAACCTAGCCTTTATTGCGCCCAGTCGAACCCATGTCGCCCCCATCAAAAACACACCGGGACGGCAGCCTGACCTCAACGAAAGGCCAGTCGCCCAACATCCGTCTTGCGGTACCTGGACGGCCGGTGTGCTTGTGGTGGAGGCGGCGGGAATCGAACCCGCGTCCTAAACGCCTATTCCACTCTGCCTCTACGATCATAGTCAGGCGAACCTGACAACTGCGATATAGACATCCGAAGGCACAATATCCAGTCTTAAAGCAGACGATCTTTTCTGATGCAGCGATGAACCCGGTTCGGCGGCCCGCACTCTGCTGGTGGGCTCAAGTGAGATTGGTTCCCGAAGCAGCCACAAATATCCTGGTCTGTGAATAGCCGGGAACGGCCTGCCTTGCCGAAGCCTCTCAGCAGGTCCTGGGACCGGCGCAGATTTTCCCGGGCCATCTTCACCTGTTCGGCCACCTCAGCGGTCAGACGCACCATCCGCGCGCCGCGCTCCTTGGCCGTCCTGACGGCTCCGCACAGCTTGACCGGATGCCGTCCTGCCTGACGCTCCAGCACCTCGGAGAAGGGCAGCACCAGAACCAACTCGCCCGCAGCATTCACAATCTCGAAGGCATAACATCTCGGATTGCAGCCCTCCGCGAGCCACTCCTGTGCCAAGTCCGTGGCGGTCTGGAGCGCCTCCAGATAAGCGGCTTCAACATCGGGACAGTCCATTCCCGTGTCATCCTGCTCAAAGCCCTGAGGGGTCACCTCGGAGATGAAAGAAGAAATGCGGCATGGCCGTTATCCCACTCCCTTTGTCCGTAGGGGCTCCTCCTGCTGGTCGGGGCGGTCCAGCTCGGCTCGGTCGGGCCTCACCATGTGATCGGTTTCTCTGAGTACCTTGCGCGACTGTTCCAGCGTCTCTCGGAAGGTCCGCATTGCATGCGCATCATAGTCGGCACGCGTCATCGGTGTTTTAGGAGGATCGGCCATGGCGGCGCTCCTTGAGCCTTGCAGGCGGGAGCCCACGTCTCTCTCAGTCACCAGCGCCTACGGGTTCGGAACGGCTGGTGATGGCAGCACTATGGGCCCGCTCGGCCCAGAAGTCCAAGCGAGGCCGCGGGTTTCCGAGAAGCCCCTTTTTGACAAGCGGTTCAGCCCTGGCGAGGGCATCGAGGATGAGCCACCGGTGGACGTACCACTGCTCAAGGGTCAGTTCCAGGTTCCGAAGGAACTGCTCGGCCAGGGTGGTATCCCAGCCTTGCCGCCTCATCTGCTCGATCAGCATGATCTGCTCGGCCACACGCCGCTCACCCGCAGCGATGTCCCGCTCCGCCTTGGCCAGATCCTCGCGCTCTTTGCGCCTGTCGGGCATGGTGCTGCGATCATGCGCCCGATTCCGTCCACGTGAAAGAGGCAACGCTAATTGCAGGATCCCTTTGGAATGCTGCCAAATCTTCAAGGCACTACTCGGCTCGCGCGATTTGCCACCCTGTTTATCCTTGGGCTACCCTTTACTCCGCTATCGAAGGAAACGTGCATTTGCGACGGCTTGTTGTCATCTCCAATCGCGTGGCTATTCCAGACACTAGCGGAAAAGCCGCTGCTGGAGGCTTGGCCGTAGCCCTGCACGAGGCCCTTCAAGCCTACCAGGGCCTGTGGTTCGGCTGGAGTGGCAAGGTGTCAGCCCATCCGGCGGTCCATCCCAAGATCATCGACAAGGGACAGGTGCAGTATGCCGTCATGGACCTGACGGCGCTCGACCGGCAGGAGTACTATAATGGCTTCGCCAACCGAGCACTCTGGCCCATCATGCACTATCGGATTGGCCTGTCGGAGTTCTCACGGGCTGATTACGCAGGGTACCTGCGGGTTAATCGCAGTTTCGCCAATGCACTGGCCCATCTGATCCAACCTAACGATCTCGTCTGGGTTCACGACTATCACCTCATCCCCCTCGCGAGCGAGCTGCGGGCTGTCGGCATAACCAATCCGATCGGGTACTTTCATCACATTCCCTGGCCCGCTCCTGAAGTGTTTGGAGCGCTTCCAGGCAGCAGCGAGCTCCTGCGCGTCATCCCGGACTATGACCTTGTGGGCGTGCAGACAGAGCGGGATGCCGACAACCTCAGACGCAGCCTCGTCCAGGAAATTGGCGCCATCCACCGCAGAGCAGATCTTCTCGACGTCGGAAGCCGCCGTGTCCGCATCAAAAGCGCTCCAATCGGCATTGACGTCAATGGGTTCCAGCACGCAGCCCAACGTGCTGGCTCAACCCGGCTTCTGAAGCAGACGATTGCCGGTCTGGGGTCCCGCAATCTGATCATCGGCGTTGATCGGCTGGATTACTCAAAGGGCATTCCTGAGCGCATGGAGGCTTTCGAGCGCTTTCTGGTCAGCCATCCGGAGCAGCGGGGACAGGTGACCTATCTGCAGATAGCCCCAACGAGCCGCAGCGAAGTGCCTGAGTACGCAACCCTCAGCCGAGACGTGAACGAGACGTTGGGGCGGATCAACGGCTCGTTGGGTGAGCCTGGCTGGGTGCCGATCCATTACGTGACCAGCACCTATTCTCGCGCCGTCCTTGCTCGCCTTTATCGACTGGCGCGGGTTGGGCTCGTGACCCCCATGCGGGATGGGATGAATCTCGTGGCCAAAGAATACGTGGCGGCTCAGGACCCGCAGGATCCCGGTGTTCTCATTCTGTCGAAATTTGCCGGGGCTGCTGAAGAGCTCACGGATGCCCTCATCGTCAACCCGAACGACAAGGTTGAAGTCGCAGAGGCTATTCAGCACGCGCTGCACATGAGCCGGGAGGAGCGGGTCGCTCGCTGGCAAGCCATGTCGAAAATTCTGTGGGACTCCGATGTGAAACGGTGGGCGGCGGCATTCATCAAGGATCTCGCCAGTCACAAGACAAGCAAAGCCCGCAGCCGAATGGTGCCGGCCCAGACAGTCCGTGCTGGCCAGTAGTGGCCGCTGATGAGTGTGTGATGTCGCAACGCCGTCTATCCGACAGGCTGGCTCAGGTATTGGTCGATTGAAGACGTGCCTGCGTAAGTAGGCTGCATGCCGAGAAGCCTTCACGGAGCCGGAGCGGGCGAATTCAGTGTCGTTGGTGGATGGTTCTGAAAGCGTATCACATAAGGATCGACGCTACCCTCATGCCTCGGAGAGTGCTGGAATCTGATCCGTCCTGGCATCAACACGTCGATTCACGGCCTTCGTGGTTCACCCGATAGCTGCTATGCTTTTGGTTGAACCAGGACTGGGGGAAAGCTTGGACGTCATCGTGACCCCAACAGACGACGGCAAGGCATGGAACCTGACCGATCTGCTCGGCCGCTCGATGGGACGCATTGCAGAGACATCCGATCAGCAGTTTACGATTTACCTGGCCGGCCATGCTTTGGAGAGCATGGCCGGCATGAGCCATGGGCCTTACATGTCGCTCGATGCGGCCCTGGCTGCAATCGAGAAGCACACGCGAGGCGTCTGCCGGCGCTATCCAGGCGAAGATCGCCCATGATCCCTGGCGGCTCGAATTCCGCCTTTGCTCGACCCTTGAGGGACAAACCATGCGGATCCGCGTTGGCTGCGAGATGACCTACGAGTTCGGGCAAGTCACGCCCATGATCGCGATCCTCAATGTGCACTCGTCGAGAGTGTCCGACCTGGAGCGGCCCGATTACCTGATCACGACGCCAGTCGTACCTGTGGAGGGGTACCGGGACAGTTTCGGGAACTGGTGCAACCGACTCGTGGCCCCGGCCGGCAGGATCAGCCTCACGACAGAAACCGTGGTCCGCGACACAGGCCAGTGGGACGTGACAGATCCGGGAGCCGAGCAGATCCAGATCCACAGCCTTCCCGCAGAAACCCTGCTCTTCCTGCTGGGAAGCCGATACTGCGAAACGGATTGCCTCTCCGACGCTGCCTGGAACCTGTTTGGAACAACGCCGTTGGGCTGGGCTCGCGTGCAAGCGATCTGCGACTATGTGCACGATCATATTACCTTCGGCTACGAGCACTCACGGGCAACGCGCACGGCTGCTGAGGCCTTTGAGGAAAAGCGTGGTGTGTGCCGTGACTATGCTCATCTGGCGCTCACGTTCTGCCGGTGCCTCAACATCCCGGCCCGTTACTGTACCGGCTACATCAGTGACATCGGCCTCCCGCCGCCTCACGCGCCGCAGGATTTTGCCGCTTGGATCGAGATCTTTCTGGGTGGTCGCTGGCATACCTTCGATCCCCGCAACAATGATCCGCGCATCGGCAGGATCCTGATCGCCCGCGGCCGCGATGCTGCCGATGTGCCGCTGACCCTCACCTTTGGGCCAAGCACTCTGGTGGATTTTCGGGTGACAAGCGAGGAATTGATAGAACCTGAGCGCTAACCTGCGGTTTGCTCCTCGTCTGGCGTTGTCACATCCAACAAGTAAAGGCCACTTTGGCGATGAGCCCTGGCGGCCTAAGTCATTGAAAGTGCACAATCTAGAGCAACGGACCCAAAAGTGGACCCACTTTTGGGTCCGATGCTCCTGCTCTTGGCTGGCGCATCGTTCGAGGCGGAAAACCGGATCCACTTTTCCGCACGATGCGCTAGTATTCGCGCGAGGGACAGTATAGGTAAGTAAAACTCGTTGATGTGACAACGCCTGCTGGCGGCGCTGCTGAGTGAGGCCTCGGATCCGCTCAACCGACGAGACCATCAGGTTCTGCGCAATCTCTGCGGCGTGGCTCTTGTGACCCGCCGCAGCGGCAAACGCTGCGTGGTCACCATGCGCCGGGCGGCCCACATGAGGCCCCGGCTGGCGCTGTACCACTTGGTCGCGGGTTGCGATCCAGCGCGATGCCGCCAGCCGATCCCGGTATGCTCAGCTGCGCGAGCGCGGCCATTCTCATCCACGCGCCCTGCGCAGTGTGGCCGACCATCTCCTGAGTGTGGCCTGCGCTATGCTGAGGAACGGGACTTTCTTCAACCCTGAGGCCACCCGCAGGCTGCCATCCACCTCATAAGCCCGATCAACGAAACCGCTTAGCACCGGCTTGTCAAAGGTGGGGAATCCCATCAGAATCCGCCACAGCCAGACATTCCTGTCCCGCGGCAGCCTGATCTGCCAGCACCTAACCCTGAGCCTGACCTGCCACCTCCCCAGCCTCCCGACTTGACGGGGATGACGTCCCGAAGCTGGGCTAATACCCACCCAATGAATTTCTGACTTGCATTTGCGATGACGTGCGTGGCGTGATTCACTGAGGAGCGGGGCGCTGTTGATGGAGGTCAGCATGGCCGGGCTCCCGATCCGTCAGGACGACGCGCCATCAGATCTGCGCTCGCGGGCGACCCGTGAGAAGGACTGTCGGGCCGCCCTGCGGCTCCTGGCCATTGCCAATGCGCTCGAGGGCATGACGCGGGCCGAGGCGGCGCGGCTGGCCGGAATGGAGCGTCAGGCTCTGCACGATGCTATTCGGCGCTTCAATACTGAGGGACCCGACGGTCTGCACGACCATCCTCGTTCCGGCCGCCCGGAGCAGCTCAGTCCCGGTCAGCAGGCGGCGCTGAAGGCGCATATCCTGCGCGGGCCGGAGCCCGGGCGCGATGGGGTCAGCGCCTGGCGCTTGGTCGACCTGTGCGAGCATGTTGAGCAGACCTACGCGGTCAGCTACAGCCAATGGGGTCTGTCCCGCCTGCTCAAGCGCCTCGGCCTCTCGCGCCAGAAGACCCGGCCGTCTCATCCGAAGGGCAATCCGGCCGCGCAGGCGGCGTTCAAAAAAGCAACTCCGCTTAAGGCTACAGGCCATCGCGGCGGAGCATCCTGACGCGCATCTTCAGCTCTGGTGCCAGGATGAGGCACGCTTTGGTCAGAAGGGCCGGACGACACGGGTCTGGTATGAGCGTGGGGTGCGCCCACCTGGGGTGATCGACCAGCGTTACAAGAGTCTGTACCTATTCGCGGCTTGTCGCCCGGGAACAGATGATGTCTTCGCCCTGGCCCTGCCGCGAGCGGATGCAGACACGATGGAGGTGTTTCTGGAGCACTTTGCCCGGCAGCTTGCGCCGGGCGTGCACGCGGTGATGATTCTGACCGGACCAAGCGGGCTGGCACGATGAGCGGGCCTTGCACGTGCCTGCCAACATTACCCTGCTGCCGCTGCCCTCCGCGTCGCCCCAGCTGAACCCGGTGGAGCGTGTCTGGCTGTACTTGCGCGAGCGGTATCTCTCGCATCGTGTGCTGGACGACTATGGGGCTGTGCTCGATGCAGTCTGCCGTGCCTGGAACAAGCTCGTCGACGAGACAGGCCAGCTCACAACCCTCACTGCTTATCCTATCTCACCGCGTCAGAAATTCCGTGAACGGGTATAAGACTCTTCTGATCTCCACACCTCCGGTGTTGCTCTGTCCTTGGCCTAAGGCAGAATGAGACGAAGCCAGCAGAGTAAGCACGGCCGCTTCGTTATTAGCATGCCTTCAGCTTCCGCCAAGGCGGCATCCGCGAACCTCCGCGTCTCAATCCGCATCCGAAGCCGCTGGCGCGGGGTGCTTGCGCGCCTCGAGCTCAGCCGCGTGCCACTCGAGAAAGAGGCTGTAGCCGACCGCCAGCAGCGTTGGGCCAAGGAACAGGCCGATGAAGCCGAAGGCAAGGATGCCGCCGATGAACCCGAAGAGGCCGAGCACCACGGGCAGGTTGTTGGTCTTGCCGAGGAGATAGGGCCTGAGGACATTGTCGATGCTGCTGACGAGGAGCAATCCCCATGCCGCGACGAAGATCCCCCACCCAACCGCTCCCTGGACAAGGAGCCACAGCGCGACCGGGCCCCACACCAGTGGGGGCCCCGCCGGCACGAATGACAAGCCAAAGGTCAGCAAGCCGAGCAAGGGCGCCTGAGGCACACCGGCGATCCAAAAACCGATGGCAGCCAAGAGGGCTTGGACGAGTGCCGTGCCGATCAGGCCGTAAACGACACCCTTCACGGTCGCACCCACGACTTTGAGCAGGTGCCGGGCGCGGGGGCCGGCAAATCGTTCAGCGATCTGGTGCACGTAGGCTGCCATCTGCCGGCCGTGGCGATAGAAGAAGAAGGCGATGAATACACTTAGACCCAGCTCGAGAAGGCCGACGCCGGCCACCGCCCCGCCGGCTACGGCGATGTCGGCGGCAGGGCCGATCAGCTTCTTGAGCTCAACGATGAAAGCGGGTGCGTTGTAGGCCAAGCTCGCCCAATAGGCAGCCAGGCTCTCGCCGACCACCGGGAGTTCGGCGACCCAACGTGGTGGCGTCGGCGGGCCTTGCTCGAGGACGCGAGTCGCCGCCGTGATCAAACTACTTATGCTGTCCGCCAGTGTCGCCACCATGATGGCAAACGGTGCGACCAGGACAAGGGCAACCAGCAGTGTCATCAGGGCGGCGGCCAGTCCCCTACGATCGCCGAGCCCCCGCTCGCACCAACTGTAGACAGGCCACGTAGAGAAGCATATGACCGCTGCCCACAGCAGGGCTGACAGGAAGGGCCAGAGTACTACGGCGCAACCGATCGCCAGCAGGAGGAGGGCGCCGATCCCGAGGATCTGTTCGTTGAGCTTGCCGAGGGGTATCATGACCGATCACTCCCATTGCGGCTGAACCTCTACCCACACCTGGGCCGGCGGTTCTGTCGCAAATTCGAAGTATAGGCATTTCTAGCGCTATTGTGGCGTTAAGGCAGCGGCGCTAAGCCGTTGATTCTACAGTGACCGGTCACTACGGATCCGCCAGTAGAGGCAAGTAAAAAGCGAATTTGCGACAGAACCCCTGAACGCTGACCTGAAGCACGCCGTGACCCGCAAGCCGCCGGCCCGCAGCAAGCCCGAACTCAAGCGCGCCGTCATTAGCCACATGCGCCGGCTCGCCAAGTTGCCCGAACGGATCCGCCGCTACTTTGGGCATCCATCTTTCCGTTATGCCGCGTAGTTCAAGATCACCCAAGCCGGATCAATAAATTGAGGACGTTAGGGGCGACCAGCCCATCAGATCCAGGCCCTCCGTATTCGACTCCTAGCGATCGTTACTCTCTTTTTGCCAGTCCCTTTCTCCTGCGGGGCCTGCTTGCCTTGTTGGCGGCCAGATCCTTGATGAATGCCGCCGCCCACCGTTTCACATCGGAGCCCCGCAGAATTTTCGACATGGCCTGCCAGCGGGCGACCCGCTCCTCCTGGCTCATGTGCAGCGCGTGCCGAATAGCCTCTGCGACTTCAACCTTGTCGTTCGGGTTGACGATGAGGGCATCCGTGAGCTCTTCAGCAGCCCCGGCAAATTTCGACAGAATGAGAACACCGGGATCCTGCGGGTCCTGAGCCGCCACGTATTCTTTGGCCACGAGATTCATCCCATCCCGCATGGGGGTCACGAGCCCGACCCGAGCCAGTCGATAAAGGCGAGCAAGGACGGCGCGAGAATAGGTGCTGGTCACGTAATGGATTGGCACCCAGCCAGGCTCACCCAACGAGCCGTTGATCCGCCCCAGCGTCTCGTTCACGTCTCGGCTGAGGGTTGCGTACTCAGGCACTTCGCTGCGGCTCGTTGGGGCTATCTGCAGATAGGTCACCTGTCCCCGCTGGTCCGGATGGCTGACCAGAAAGCGCTCGAAAGCCTCCATGCGCTCAGGAATGCCTTTTGAGTAATCCAGCCGATCAACGCCGATGATCAGATTGCGGGACCCCAGACCGGCAATCGTCTGCTTCAGAAGCCGGGTTGAGCCAGCACGTTGGGCTGCTTGCTGGAACCCATTGACGTCAATGCCGATTGGAGCGCTTTTGATGCGGACACGGCGGCTTCCGACGTCGAGAAGATCTGCTCTGCGGTGGATGGCGCCAATTTCCTGGACGAGGCTGCGTCTGAGGTTGTCGGCATCCCGCTCTGTCTGCACGCCCACAAGGTCATAGTCCGGGATGACGCGCAGGAGCTCGCTGCTGCCTGGAAGCGCTCCAAACACTTCAGGAGCGGGCCAGGGAATGTGATGAAAGTACCCGATCGGATTGGTTATGCCGACAGCCCGCAGCTCGCTCGCGAGGGGGATGAGGTGATAGTCGTGAACCCAGACGAGATCGTTAGGTTGGATCAGATGGGCCAGTGCATTGGCGAAACTGCGATTAACCCGCAGGTACCCTGCGTAATCAGCCCGTGAGAACTCCGACAGGCCAATCCGATAGTGCATGATGGGCCAGAGTGCTCGGTTGGCGAAGCCATTATAGTACTCCTGCCGGTCGAGCGCCGTCAGGTCCATGACGGCATACTGCACCTGTCCCTTGTCGATGATCTTGGGATGGACCGCCGGATGGGCTGACACCTTGCCACTCCAGCCGAACCACAGCCCCTGGTAGGCTTGAAGGGCCTCGTGCAGAGCCACGGCTAAGCCTCCTGCGGCGGCTTTTCCGGTAGCGTCTGGAACAGCCACACGATTGGAGATGACAACGAGCCGCCGCAAAGCACCTTCCCTTTTGTCGCATGGCGGAGGGTAGCCAAGGACGAACACCGTGGCAAATAGCGCGCACTAGCTAAGTGGTGCATCCGGCAGGTTGCGGGGTATAATGGCAGCCCCTTCTGACCTGCTGGCGGAGGCGAGCCATGGCACCAGTCTGCTTACGGGAGATGACCGCTGCTGAGCATGCGGCGATCCACAAG
>NZ_JBVVAK010000184.1:0-13477 GCF_055792825.1 Microvirga sp. GN3 | reverse complement strand
TCGCCCGCCGGCTCAAGACCCTGCGCGGCCTCACCCCCTACGAGTACATCTGCAAGATCTTTACAAGCGAGCCGCAACGCTTCAGGCTCGACCCGCTCCACCAAATGCCGGGACTAAACACCTACTCGAAGGCCGAGCAGTGCGATCCCAAGTGGGGTCGTCACCGATAATTCTGCCCCAGGCCAGAGCAGGTCATCCGGATATACCAGGACGCGGGAGTGCAACTTCCCGCGGCCGTTGAGCCGATATGTGACCCGTGAATTGGTTGAGACAACATCCTCCGGCAGATCTTTTGGATGACAGATTGACGCCCGCCGCAGCTCCGAAATCAGAAACCCGCGGTGCGGCGTAGCTCGCGGACAATAAAGGGCCGCCATGGATGTGAGGCGGTTGTAGTCGTGCGTTCCAAGGACGATTGACGGCAGGTCAAGGCGCATATTCATGAGGTCCTCCTGTGTGCGTCCGGCCAGACTCGGGCCCGAGCCGAAACGATGCAGATAACTACTCTCACTCCATGGGAGTGCTTGTTGAACGACGTGATTGAACTTTGGTCATGCCCCGAACACGGGCGGCGCGCTGCGCCCGGCACTGCTCGGGGCTCAGTGGGCCACGTAGTGGCCGCCAACGCGGAGGATAAGGAATTGGGGCAAGATCATCATAATAGTACAGAAGATAAGTACTGAGAGACCGGAAACAAGTAGCGTCGGTTCTACAAAAGGCCCGTTGTCACCCAAAACAACTTACCATGTACTTGATCCCAGATATTGATCTGTTGGTGGTAGAATTTGTTACCTGGTGCGGTTTAATGGCAACGATGAGAGTTCTGAGTTTGAGAGCAATGAGGTGGCGAGAACGAACTGGGCGCGGGACCCAGAGCCGGTTCGTTTCTGACCTCTGACAGAGCCGTGCGATCCTGCAGGTCATGAGCCGGATCATTGCAACATGCACGAAAACCAGTTGAGTGCGGATGATCAGCAGGACTGCCGTTGGGATGAAGGCAGTTCCGAACAGGGTTAGTCCAAGTTTTCTGCAGCCATCGTGCAAAAGTATTCGTTTTTGCGAATTGCCTTGGTGAGTTAGGCTGTTCACATGAGCACCTGCAGAAACCGGCGGTTTCCTGAATTTTCAACCGGTCGGCAGTGCCTCAGAAGGCCTCGGAGGCAACGATGAAATACAGGCATCTGGATGAATTGCGGAGCGTATCCGAGCTTCAGCTGACTCCGCGACGGTCCATGACTCGTGATGAACGCATGGAGCGCTGGGCTGCCCTTTTGGAAGCCAACCCCGATCGCCAGCTTCAGACTTTAGGAGAACTCGCGTTGAAGCATGGTCCCGCGCGAAACGCCATGCGCGCGGACGGCTCAGCCCTTACAGTGGCTTTTGAGGATCTGGTTTTGCGGGCCGACGGGCTACAGAGCGATACGCTAGGCGACGCAATCATGTTTTTCGAGCTCTCCGAAGAAGATGTTCATCATGTCCTCTGTTCGTGCATCAACGGACGGACGATGGATGCAGGCACTGCAGCCTTGAGGCTACGTGAGCTGGATCGCGAGAGTGGAGTACTGATCGCGACTTGCATCATTGCAAGTGCCGTCGGTGCAGTTCCGTTTCTGCTTTACTTTGTCTAAGCGACACTTGAGTCGATGCCGAGACTACCCGGCCGGATTGTCGTCCGAACGATTGCGGCCACGATGCAACCTGCAGAGGTTATCAACGTGTTGGGCGAGGGTAGCGAGAACGGATGCGAATAGCATCGCTGACCCCACATGGGTGGATGAGAGTACAGTGTGGACCAGAGCGGAACGTTGAGGAAACGGTCAGGAAATTTGGTGGCCTGCAAAAACCACTCAGGTCGAGAAGCGAATTCATGTTGGAGACGAATGACGGCAGGGCCGGAAGTCACGCGAGCCCTGGGCGGCAAGGCGGTTCTGTGACTTCACGATTACCGGGGTCTTTTCGGCGGAACGGTCGAGAAGATTTAGATTGAGAAGGATGTCCGAACCGATGCCCAGGTAAGACATCTGGTGTTCATCTTCGCCTCGCCCGTCGACAGGAACCTTTGAAATGAACCTGCATCCAATCAGGTCTGCTCGGCAGATACCGAGCATAAAGGAGGAGAATGCCATGCTTTTCCGCATTGCTGCCATCGCTATCGTCGGTGTTCTCGCGACACCAGCCGGTGCTGCCGATCAGGTCGAGAAGGCGCCGCCAAGCGGCGCCTACAAGAAGGTGAGCGAACTCGTGAAGCTGCCTGACTTCCTGCCCGGGCTCGGCCAGCTTTATGTTGATCCCAAGACCCTGCCTGCCGGTCCGTTCCTCGCCTATGACCGCGACGGACGGCTCGTCAGCACGGTCTACATGCTGCCCATCGACGACCTCTCGAACAAGGACAAGCGCTTCGAAGATCTCGCCGCGCCCGGTGGCAAGGTCGACCATGTGGATGTCTATTTCAATGCCGGGCATCCCGGTGTCGAGAAGCCCCATGCCCATGTCGTCCTATGGCATGTGCCGAAGGCCGATGAGACGCGGGTGGCGGCAAAGTGATGCCCTCGCGACGGCATGTCCTGCAGATCGGCGGGGGTATCCTCGCCGGTCTGGCATCGCCCCGCCTGCTCTTCGCGAGTGAACCGGTCGAGATCAGAATGCAGGGCAAGGCAGACGGCTCCCATGTGTGGTTCGATCCCATCGGCCTGCACGTCGAACCGGGCCAGACGATCCGCTGGATCAACCTGGATCCGGGAAACTCGCATACGGCTACGGCCTATCATCCGAAGAACTTCGAGCGCCCGCTCCGCATCCCGGAGGCTGCCGAACCGTGGAATTCGGACTACCTGCTGCCGAACGAAATGTACTCGGTCACGCTGACAATGGAGGGCGTCTACGACTTCTTCTGCGTCCCGCACGAGCATGCCGGCATGGTCGGTCGGATCATCGTCGGTCACCCCGGCAGGTCTTCCAACCACAGCTTGTCGGTGCAAGCGGCGGGCGGGGAGCCCATCCCCGAGATTGCGCTCCGCACCTTCCCGTCGGTTGACGAGATCATGCGCCGAGGCGTCATCAGGCCTGCATAGGGACTGATTCCGACAGCGGCGGATCGTGTGGACCCGAAGGGCCACGCTAGTGAAAAGTGGATCCGGTTTTCCGCCTCCAACGATGCGCTCTCTAAAGAGTGGAGCATCGGATTGGATCCCAAAAGTGGACCCACTTTTCACGTCCGATGCTCCGGCGGGAACCTTCCGGGCTCCCGCCCGTCCAATAATCAGCCCCCGAGGCCCTACCAGACGTAGATGAGGGCGCCATGATCCGTTCGGTTGCCTACGCGAAGGCGGTTCTCGCCGGCATGGCGGGAGCCATCGCCTGGGAGATCGTTGCCCGGCTGCTGATCTGGGCCGGCGCGCCCTTCTTTGATCTTGTCATGGCGCTCGGGACCTTGGTCCTCCCCCATGCGCCGGCATGGGAGGCTTGGCTGGGCGGCATGTCGGTTCACTTGCTCGTCGGTGCGATCTGGGCCGTGTTTTACGCCTACTTCTTCTGGTCCGTCCTGCCGCTGCGCCCCGCCCTCCAAGGCTTGGTGTTCGCCTTCGTGCCGATGCCGCTGGCGATCTTCATCATGCATCCGCAGTTCGATCTGATGCATCCGCTCGTCCAAAGCGGCCAGCTGTCCTCCTCCGGGCTGTTCGGCTTGAGCGGCGGCGCGCACGAGCCGCTTTCCATTGCGACCGGCCACCTGATCTGGGGCGCCGTGTTGGGCCTGCTCTACACCCGGCCCGTCGGCTATCCGACAGGCCGGCCACCGCGTCTGAGATCTCGGCCCGGTGGATCACGGCCATCTTCCAGTTTGGCTCCTGAGCCGACCAGTCACCGGTTCATGTTCGCCACCGGCATCGAGTGCAGCTATCCCACCCTTGAAGGCGGGCGCTGGCGCATGGACCAGATGGCGGTCTGCGGCCATTACCGCCACTGGCGCAATGATCTGCAACTCGTGCGGGATCTCGGACTGCGCTACCTGCGCTACGGCCCTCCCCTGCATCTCATCCATCGCGGCCCCGGCCAATATGACTGGGCTTTCCTGGACGAGGTTGCCGCCGAGATGCAGCGGCTCGGCATCGTGCCGATCATGGACCTGTGCCACTTCGGCCTGCCCGACTGGCTGCAGAACTTCCAGAACCCGGAGGTGCCGCTCGCGCTCGCCGACTATGCCAAGGCGTTCGCCCGACGCTATCCATGGGTGCGCTTCTACACCCCCGTGAACGAGATGTATGTGTGCGCCAAGCTCAGTGCGCTCGAAGGGTTGTGGAACGAGCAATGCCGGGACGAGCGCGCCTTCGTCACGGCGGTGCGCCACCTCGCCAAGGCCAGCGTGCTGATGATGCAGGCGATTGCGGCCGAGCGTCCGGATGCCATATTCGTCAACAGCGAGAGCGGCGAGTTCTACCAACCCTGCTGCCCAGACTCCGAGATCCGCCGCATTGCTGCCTTTGAGAACGAGCGGCGCTTCCTGCCGCTGGATCTCCTGTACGCCCGGCCGGTGAACGAGGACATGCGTGCCTATCTCCTCCAGCACGGCATGCCGAAAGAGGAATACGCCTGGTTCATGCAGCAGGATGTGCGCCGGCGAGCCATTCTGGGTGTCGACTACTATGAGTGGAACGAAAAGCTCATCGACAGCAACGGCCATGCGCAGACGCTGGGTGAGCTGTTCGGCTGGTATGCCATCGCCGGCCAGTATTACCAGCGTTATAGGCGGCCGATGATGCATACCGAGACCAACCGCATGGATGCCCGCGACGGACCGCGCTGGCTCTGGCGACAGTGGCACAACGTGGAACTGATCCGCCAGGCGGGCGTACCAGTCGTCGGCTTCACCTGGTACTCACTGACCGATCAGGTCGATTGGGACATCGCGCAGCGAAAACCGCTCGGCAATGTGAATCCGGTCGGCCTGTTCGACCTCAACCGTGATCCGCGAACCGTCGGCCTCGCCTATCAGCACCTGGTACGCCTCTTCGGTGCTGATCTCGGCGAGGCCCCTTTCATCGAGGCCGTGCTGGAAGACGCCTCGAAAACCACGAACCGGGAAGCGAGGAGGTTCCATGCTTAGGATGCTCCAGGCGCATGGCCTCGATGCCGGCCCAACCCAGCGGCCGCTTCTGGCAGGCGCCGGTGCAGGCGTGATCGCCGCTGTCCTGGCGCTGGCGGTTCTCGCCGGCTTCCAGTCCCTCGACGCGCCTGCCAGGGCAACCGGTACATCGGTATTGGCTGCCGGTCTCGCCTATGCCGGCCTGATGCTCGTCGGTGGGATCCTCTACGGCTGGCTATTCCAGCGGGCGGCCAACGATGTGCGAGGCGGCTGGCTCTTCGGGATGGCGTATGGCTTCGTTCTCTGGATGCTCGGGCCGGTTCCGCTGCTGCAATGGCTGCCGGACCAGCCCATCCTGCGCGGCTATCCCGCGGCTGGATTGCTGCTGGCCCAGTTGCTCTGGGGGTTGATAACGGGTGTGGTGTTCCCACTCATTCACCGCCATCTCCACGTGCGCCTGGAGAACCAATCACGTGTGGCGTCCCTCTGTCCGGGACCGGAGGCAGCCATTCAGAGGCGGGTGCTCCGATCGCTCAGGTCCTCTTGAAGGAGTCCGCGGGGTGGTCGCGTGATCCCGTCCAGCGACAAGAGCACTGTCGGCTCCTCACGAGCACCGGTCCAGGAACCTTAATCGGAACCGCCCATCTAATACCCATCCAGAAAAGTTCTGACTTCAGGGGCTGGCCCCGTACCCATCTCCGCTACCAATGCTGCGGGTCAGAACTTCTTCACTTGGGTATAAGAAACAGATAGTGGAGCCTGGTCACGCAAACGGCAGCGATCGCAGCGGTACAGTTGGACCACCTCGATGATCTGGCGCTGGTTGACAATTAGGCTACGTCGGACTGCTTGCCGTCGAGCGCGACCTTGAACTCGGCCTGCGTCTTGGCCTTGATCTCGTCCACCGTGACGCCGTCGGCGAGCTCGATCAGCGTCATGCCCGAGCCGCCCTTCTTGTCGATGGAGAAGACGCCGAGATCGGTGATGACGAGATCCACCACGCCGGTGCCGGTGTGCTCGGCCCACGCCAGCACCCGCTGCACCTCCGCAATGGCCGCGGGTGGCAAGGCGCTGTCCCAGTCACTCTTCGAACGCAGCAGCGGGAAATCGAGCTCCGCCACCGGGATGACACGGACCTCGTGCCCAGCCTCGGCAGCTCCCCGGGCGTAGGCATCAGCCAAGGCATGGCAGAAATGACGGCTGTCGGGCGTCGGATGATCCTGGATGATGACGACGCGTGTCATGCCGGCCCCTTCGGTAGAAGCAGCAAGGTTCAATGGGCCAACAATACGGGACGATCTGCGACTGCAATGTTCATGCGTTTGCCTTTCCCAGTCGCCCCCTCTCCTCCGTCCCTGTGTTGTTCTTGGCTTCGGGACTTGGATGCTATCATTCTGAGCCGACAATCGGTCGAATTGAGGTAGATCAAGCGGGTCGGCTTCGGAGACTTGTAAGAAAGTATAACGTCTGGACGACTGCGATGGGAGCTGTCGGAGGAGGATCCAACAGGGCATGACTACGCACCGATCATCCGGGCGGCGAAGCAGCGTGGCTGTCCACTACATCGGTCTCACCCGCCGGATCGTCTCCGCTGAGCGGACCGGAGCCGCCGACATGCAGCTCGGCCTGGTTCTCACCTTCGTGGCGGGCGCCACCAACGCGGGCGGTTTCCTGGCCATCGGCCAATACACATCGCACATGTCCGGGATCTTCTCCGCCATGGCCGATCATCTCGCGCTGGGGGCGGTCAGCCTGGTGCTGGTAGGCCTTGGTGCCCTCTTCGCCTTCATGGCAGGCGCCGCCTGCTCGGCCATACTGATTAATTGGGGCAGACGCTCGGGCCGCGGCAATCGGTATGCCTTGCCGCTGCTCCTCGAGGCCGCGCTTCTGCTGGGCTTCGGCCTTTTGGGCGGGTTGGTTCGCGAGGGGCCAGGGCTCGTCCTCGTCGGGGCACCTTTGCTGTGTTTCATCATGGGTCTTCAGAACGCCACCGTGACCAAGATCTCCGGCGCACGCATCCGGACGACCCATGTGACGGGCATGGTCACCGACCTCGGCATCGAGCTTGGAAAGCTCGTCTACTGGAACCGGGACCGGTCGGACGGCGCGGCTCCCGTCGTCATGGCCGATCGGGCCAAGCTCCGCCTGCTGGCCGTGCTGCTGGGATCGTTCTTCACGGGCGGCGTGATCGGAGCGCTCGGATTCCACTACCTGGGCTACGTGGCTTGCATCCCGCTTGCCTTCTTGCTGCTGCTGCTGGCCGGACCCTCGCTGCTCCCGCATCCGGCCCCAACGAGCGTCCAGTAGGATCGTCATCATCCTGCCCGGCCCGTTCCTCGTGGCCACGCGTGGCCGCGAGGAACGGGCCGGGACGACAGGCTCATGGCGCAGGACCGGCTGGTCACTTCTTCCGGCTCAGGGCATTTGCCCATAGGTAAATTAACCGCGTGGCCGAAGTTGGGTATCAGGTGAAACCCTGAGACCCAGACGGGGATATCCACATGTCCGGATGTGGGAAGGACCGCTTGGGGTCAGGCAGTGAAGTTCGCCGACAATCCGTAACGTCCGGCTAAGTGAGGATTACTGCCCTCGGGGTTAGGTCTCAGGAGTGCCAGAAGAGGTTGTTCGCCTTAATCACCACCGGAGCGTCGACCGTGCATACGATGCCCGTTGCAGAAAATTCGATCTGCACCTCGCCCGCGAGTTCTTGAGCCAAACTGCGCTCGATGAGCCGCGTGCCGAAGCCTCGACGAATGGGCTTATGGACAGGTGGTCCCTCCACCTCCTACCACATCAGATGTAGGCGCTGCGGAGGCCCCGTGCCATCCAGCATCCAGTGGACTCGGATCTGTCCTGTGTCGTTGGACAGTGCCCCGTTACGTTCGTGAGAGTAGCGCTCCCACATGGGTTTGACAAAGCAGGTTAGTGCAATAGTCTCAAGTGGGTACCAGATCGACACGGGCACCATCTAGCTTCACATTCGGGGTCAGTCTGCAAGCTTACATCGGGACGGTTTCTGATCCGTTCTAGCTCAGACCCTATGACCATCATGAGCACGGAATCGCGCGATACTCCGGGATGGAGCAGCGCTGCGACTGACGCTGCGAACCCGGCGACTGACCATGACGATGATCAAGTTCATTGGCCTCGATGTGCACAAGGACACCATCGCGGTTGCTGTTGCGGACGAAGGGTCCAAGGGTGAGGTGCGCTTCTACGGCACGATCCCAAACACCCCCGAGGCGATCCGCCGGCTCGTCAGCCGCCTGGCTGGTCCTGGAACGGCCCTGAATTTCTGCTACGAAGCGGGCGCCTGTGGCTATGGCATATTCCGACAGCTCATAAAGCTAGGGGCAGAGTGCCTGGTGATTGCGCCCTCGATGATGCCGCGCCGGCCGCGCGAGCGCATCAAGGCCGATCGGCGCTGAGCCCTGACCCTGGCGCGGCTGCTGTGAGCGGGAGAGCTCACAGGCGTGTGGGTTCCGGATGAGGGTCACGAGGCGGTGCGAGACCTCGTGCGCGCCCGGCAGCAGGCCAAGGACGACCTCACGGCGGCCAAACTGACGTTATTGAGCTTTCTGTTGCGTCAGGACCGGCGCTTTCCGGGACGCTCGACCTGGAGCCGAGCACATTGGCGCTTGCTCGCGAACTGGCCGGGTTCGTGTGGGACATTGCCTGTCGGGTCCAGGTTGCCCCTGCTGCGGCCCCGGCGGTCTGACCCGCTCCAAACCTGCATTTGTACAGACGCATAGGAGGTTAAAGCGAGCAGAACGATACCGACCTGACCGGCGTGCCGTGGCACCCTGGAGCGATGGGAAATCCTCGAGATACGTTAACGCAAGCCTTGGCGCTGATGCCCGAAGCTAAGACTGAGGAAGGCCCACGACGAACACTGGGGAATGCGGTCACCAATCCGCGGATGAGAGCTTGATCAATCGTCGTCCGATCAGGAGCCGCGACACACCCGTCAGGGCGCTGGATCTTGCGCCGGCTCGCAAGCGGCGACAGGATCCTATGCTGACGTCCCAGAATGACGGTCATAAGATCGTGTCAACAGGAACAGCTCTTGCGCTGATCCCATCATCACCAGCTTCGTTCGGCATGCAGGCCTTTCCGTTGGGGGACTTCCGTGAAGATCATTGAAGTCACTGTAATCATTGAATTGGCTGTCTCATGCCAAGATGCTCAGTGACAACGAGTCTGAAGAAGTGTCGAAGCATACCGCCGCACCGGATGCGCCTGCACCCGGCCTCATAAGATGTCCAAAGGTGTAAGGATCTCGCAGTGCCCCGATTTCGGGGCGCGGATGCGCGTTGAGCTCGGGGCTACTTGCCCGCGATGAGGCTGCCTGCCCGGTGCAGGCCGCGCCGAAGATGCGCGAAGCTCAACATACTGCGTCGACGCTCGTTCACATTGCCCCGTTTATCAAATCCCTGCTGTGCGCTCTGACGAGTCTCTCCCTGGAGTGCCGACGGGGCACGTCGGCACCGCGCCAGGTATCACTCGTCAACACGACGTGGGTGGCGTCCGCGTCATTCGCCGATCTAAGACGCGCTGCAATCTCGCGGTCGCGCAGCCGGCGCGCCATGCGGGCGAGAGCCCGCAGATGCGTGGGATCGTCGCCGTGAGGACTAAGAAGCAGGAACACCAGATCAGCGGGACGCTCATCCGCGGCGCCGAAGTCCTGCGCGGGCTTGAGGCACGCGAAGACGCCGATAGGCTGCTCAAGCCCAGGAATGGCGGCGTGCGGGATCGCCACGCCCCGCCCGAAGCCGAACGACGAGGATTCGCCACGGTCCACGACCGCGCGCCGCACTATGTCGCGGTCCAGGAAGGCTTCCGCTGCGGCAACTCGGGTCATCACGTCAACAACGTGCCGGACGTCGTGCGCACGCAGATACAGGATCACGTGCTCAGTGGTGATCAAAGACGCTAACATTGTGGAAGCCATCATCAATGCCGGCCCGGGTTCAGGCCGCCTCACAGCTCCAGGAAGTAGGGTATGGACAATCGACCCGGACAGCGCCGGCGCGCCGTCACGGGCCCACGTACCTGTTTGGAGAAGCCCTGCCCGGAGCCGCATACGCTGCATGTGACTGCGTGCATTCATGACGTTATGGCAACGTTTGTCCGCAGGATAAGTTCGAGCCTTTCGAAAAGGCTATCCTTAAGAGCATCAGGTAAGTCATCGCCGGGCATGTCTGCGCCAGAACGATACATTCTCCTTGAATTGCGTCTTTTGAATCTAGTTTGAGGATGCCATGCCGAGGATCGTCAACACTTACCCATCGCCGTCCGCGCGGCTCGTCTCGCCTCAGGCTCCCGAGCCCGGGTGCAAGACACCCTTCTTGCGCTCGGGAGCTCCGCGAATTAGCACTCACGCACCAGTCGATGAGCGGCTCCTCCTAGCCGGATTCCGGCTGACTACGGAACGTGTCCAGGCGCCCGACCCGCCTAGATGATGACGTCTGCTTCAGGAGTATGAGGTGTCCGTGTCTCTTGTGACCCCGACTGTTTCTACGATTGACCATGCCCGGGTTCAACAGATCGCCTCGGCTGGCCTGCGGATTCGCAGAGTGCCGCCGTTGGCGCAGTTTCTCGCCGTGGAGTTCGAACGTGCGCGGGTGGTGAGCCCTGCCGATCTTCCCCGAACGTGCTCTCCATGTACTCGGTCTTCGACATCCGCGACGGGATCATCAATCACGTCCGGCGCGCGGTGCTTGTCTATCCGGGCGAAGAGGTCGCGGGCTTATACCAAGTGCCTGAAGGGCTGACTCGTTCGTGATTTCCGGACTGACTCCGCCGCTCAGGTTCGGTCGATGTCGCTGCCCGTTGGGCTTGGCGCCGAGCTTACGCGTACGCTGGCGCCACTTCCGGAACGCGCGCGCCATATTCGACAAGAGGGTGATAATGCCGGGGTCCAACTCGATGGGCTCATTTGCGGAGCGGGAATTCGAAACTAAGGCCAGAATCGTGAGCATGAGTTCCTCCTAGTGGAACGTTGCGCGTGCGAGCGAGCAACCGTGAAAGAGTTTCGCCTGACGCGGTGAACAGATGGGCGTCCACCGCGGTGCGGACCTTGCCATGGGCAAGTGTCTCCCCAGGCTCCGAGTGACGACGCTCTACAGGAGAGCCTTGCGGCTTGATCCTCCCGCTTGCAGGAAGATGGCTAAGACGCAGGTGTTTTCGACCGTTGAGTGCAGTCGTCGACCTGAATGCCAGATAGTCCACCCTATTCAGTCAACGCTCGTTGGTTGGTTGCCTGCGGGAAGAACTTGTACGCGGCGCAATAAAACCGCTATGGCAACTCCAATATAAGCTAAGGATACCTAAAGTCAAATCAGGTAGAAACGCTTCCTTCTATTCCGTTTTGTGAAGAAATTCGTGTGCACTAAACAGTAGAATATCAGTACAATGTGGAACCCCCCATGGGTCAAGCCGTTGTTCTTACGGCAACGGGCTGCGCCGAGTAAGAGCGCCAGCGGTGACGTTTGTTGATCCACGCTCGAGTTTTGAGGTGGCGAGCCCAGCCAGACCAGCACCAGCGTCCCGTTGAGAGGGCTTACGTCGCCAGCGGCGCTCGGACGGCCCTCTCCGTATCAACGGGTGAGGAACTGCAACCAGGTCCGTCAGGCCCCGCCTGTACGGCCCATGTCGATTGAAAGAGGATTGTTATGCCTGCTAATCACAACAACACTGAGCGGATTGACAAGACGGCCGAGAGCCAGCGGAACCCGGCAGATGAGGCTGGTCGTCCGCATCGTGGTGCCAGGACTGCGCGGGACACATTGCCGTCTGGAGTGAAAGCGGCCATGGAGAGGGTTCAGAGCGCCGCCGACCACCTGACCCAGGAGTTTGGCCTTTGCGGCGCGCGGGCCGAGGAACTCGCACGCAGATCGATCCAGAACACTGAGGCCGTCTCCCAAGCCAGCATGGTGTTGGCAAAAGGTGCGCAGGAGATCTCGCAGGAGTGGGCCGCCCTCGCCCGGGATCGGCTCGTGAACAACCTGGACGCTTTAATCCGCCTGGCCAGCTGCCGCTCTCTGCAGGATTTTACCGAGGTTCAGAGCGACGTTCTGTGGGCCCGGCTCAGCCTGGCCGTCGAAAGCAGTCGACGCATCGCAGAGGTCTCGGTGCGAGCGGCGGAGGAAGCGGCGGCGATTATTCAAGCTCAAACCGCGCATAACACCCAGGAATTGGAGCGAAATGCACAATCCATTCGCCAGGCTGCCTAAGTAGGTCGCCATAAGACTTGCAACGCGAGAGCTGCGGGTGTTTCCTTGGGAGCATGCAACGACATGATCGCTCTCCCGGGACGGGGCTCGACGAGGCGGATCGCACGCGGCTGGCTGCCGCGCTTGCTGGTGCCCGTGAGGCCCGTGTGTATCGCCGCCTCGAGGCGCTGCTGCTGGTGGCCGAGGGGCATTCTATGGCTGAGGCGGCCCGCCGCTGCCGCGTCAACCGCTCCAGCGTGCACCCCTGGCTGACGCAGTACCAGGCCGAGCACGAGGCCGCGGCCCTCCGCGACCGGCCGCGCAGCGGGCGCCCTCGTCTCCATCACACTCTCACGCCGCGGCGGTTGGCGGCAGCCCTGGCACGCGATCCCCGCCGCTGCGGCTATCAGGCCACAGGCTGGACCGTGCCGCTCCTGGCGCACGACCTGGCTGCCAAGGGCATCGCCGTCAGCCCGCGGACGCTGCGGCGCCGACTGCACGAGGCGGGCTATCGCTGGAAGCGGCCGCGCTACGTCTATGTCGAGCGCGCGGCTCATCTGGCGCAGAAAAAAGGGGCATCATCCGACGTCTGAAGGCGGGCTGGCACAGGGGTGATCGGCTGCTGTGCCTCGACTGGACGCTGCTGCGGCTGTTTCCCCCGCTGCGCGCGACCTGGGCGCTCAAGGGCACGCAGGCGGTCGTGCCGATCACCGGCCGCAATGCCAAGCGGGTGCTGTTTGGGGCCATCGATCTGGGAAGTGCTCGCCGCATGGTGCTGATACGCCATCGCGCCGGTCAGGCCGACGCGCAGGCGTTCCTGCGCGCGTTGCGGCGTCGGTATCGCCGCGCCGGCTGGCTCTGGCTGCTGACCGACCGGGCGAGTGCCCACACCGCCCCGCAAACCCAAGCCCTGGCCGACCGGCTGCGCATGCGGTTCGTGTGGTTGCCCCGGCAGGCGCCAGAACTGAGCCCGATGGATCAGCTTTGGCGCGAGCTCAAGCGGCTGGTAGCGGCCAACCGACAGACCGCCTCCATCGAGGCTCTGGCCGCCGACGCCGCGGGTCACGTCCGTCAATGAGTGTAAATTCGGGTGCGGTTTGAGGTGGCCATTGGTCAGCTCGCCTGTGGGGTGATTGCCAGAGCCTGCTGGTTGATCATGGGTGTTGCGAGTTCGGTCATCCCT
>NZ_JBVVAK010000183.1:0-13628 GCF_055792825.1 Microvirga sp. GN3 | reverse complement strand
AGCATAGGATCACGAGCGATCATCCCAACACCTCACACGGCGAATACGGTTAGAAGTCGGGCACCGGATGATCACTCTGTGGTTATGTCTGGCCGAAAATGTGAACCTGGAGGGCATCGTCAGGGTAACCGGATGGCACCGTCAACTTAACGCTTTTACTTGCTCTCTGCGGTGCTTAGGTCCGGAGCAGGCCACGCATTTTCAGTAGCTTAGCCTTGCCCGGGAATTGCTGAAAACAGCAGAAAGCGGCCTTTACTCGGTTAAGTTGACGGTGCCCCCACGAACTCAGACCCTCTATGGCAGCCACTCTCTATGACCGAGGTAGGCTCATTGTTCTCGGATGCAGAGTTCCCATGGTGGATCGCCGGTGGTTACGCGATCGAGTTCGCTGTCGGGCATTCGTTCCGACCTCATGCCGACATCGATGTTCTACTCCTGCGCAAGGACCAACACATAGACCACTGCCACTGGCCAGCCTGAGGACCGGACGAGATCAAGTGGACGTTTCCGACCGTCTCATCGCCCTCCACCATATGGAAGCGCGGGAACCGGACCTCAGGGTCGAATGCGATGAAGAAGGTGTCGTCATAGCCGCCGTCAGGATAAACGTCCTTCGTCCGCATCCAGTAGATGCTCATGGTACGACCGCCCCCATCAGCCCTTCATTGGATCTGGATCCGCTCCCCGGGACTGGATTGCCTGAAGCTCCCTCGTCAGCCGTTCGTTCTCGTCGCGCAGCCTCTTGATCTCTTCCGAGGCCTTGAGGATCGTTGCCACCGCTTTGCCAAGCGCCCTGTGGTTGATCACTTGTTTGGCCGCTTCGTGTAGATCATCCAGAATATCACTCATGGTTCATCCAGGAGATGCTCATCATTGTCCTTTTCCTGACCGATCCTCTCCCCGTTCTCTGATCCAGAGAGGCGCTTCGCTACTGCCTCAAGAGCGGCGCGGGCGTAAAGGCGCGGCAGGAACTTGATGTCATCGGGTTGCGCGGCCCAGTCCTTGTTGTCTGGGTTCATCTTTTTCCAAATCGCCTCGGCGGCGGCTTCGATCTCTTGCGGGTTCATTCCTTGATCCTCAGAACTTGTCGAGGGTGGCGGCTACCAGATCCATCGGATGCGTCTTGGCTTCTGCTCTCAGCTCGATCAACACTTCCTCCGCATTCTGCTTCTCATACTCGGCCAGTGTCGATGCGGCTTGACCGATACAGTAGGCGACGTTGTTCCTCACAACGTGAAAAGGGCGCGTATCAACGCCAGCCTCAATGAGTGTATTGGTGAGCCTGTCGGTCTCAATCGCCAAGGCTCTAAGCGCCTTGGCGAGTTCCTTCGCGTGGTTGGGTTTTTTCACCATGTCCTCCTCTTCGATTCCCACGCCCTCCGTCGCAGCTCGTCAGGCATCCACCTGCCGCAGCTTTTCGACCAGATGCATAGGCATGGAGTGATCCAAGCCACGATAGATCCAATCAAGGGATGCGCCTGTCCTGTCACAGAGCTTCAGGGCCTCATCGAGCGGGATGCGGCGGCCACCGCTCTCAAACGTATTCCAGTTCGGCTCGTGTGCGCCGATGAAATTCACCCACGCCCGCTTCTGGGTGAACCCCATAGCAAGGCGCAATTGGCGCAGTCGCAAGGCAATTTCATCAATCTTGTTCATCGCTTTCCCAATTTGCCGAACGACGTCGTCGATCCACCATCAATCCTTCCAATCCTTCTCCTGGAACGGCGGCGATCTTCTGCGCCACATGCAGCGGCAGGGTATGATCTAGACTCATGTAGATCCAATCCAGCGAGGCACCGGTCTTCTTCGCAACCTTGATGGCGTCATAGATGGTCGGGACACGGCGCCCCCGTTCAAGCTGATACCAAGTCTGCTCGTTGACATTGAGGAAAGCCGCAAAGTCGCGGACTGTCTCGAAGCCAACGGCATTGCGCAGACGGCGCAACCGCAAGGCAACATCCATTATCCCATCCATCCCCTGCCCCTCGCCAGAACCTCATTTCGCTCTGTCCTTTCCTCATCCGCCTCGGCATCGCACCCAATTAACAAAAGACCCCGGATCGCTCCGGGGCCTTCTGGGGGGTTTGTGACCGCGTTCCCGATATTGACCTCAATTGTAGCATGGTATTGCTCACAGGCGAGGCCAAGCAGATCGAGCGTGTTTTACGTTACCTGTCCTACGGTCAGAAGACGCAGATAAAGGATGCCCGTGCCAATCTGGCTAGAACAGAGAGGCCTGAGCGGCAGCCTCGGCGGCTCGATCTTTCTCGCCCCCAGCGATCTTGGAATTGTAATAGCTAGACGGTTCACTTTCAGGTCTTGCTGTCAGGTGTGACCCTGACGGGATGCCATGCCGCCTTGGGCTTCGATGTCGGCGGCAATGTCTTGTTGTCAGCGACGGTCGCAAAGTTCTCGCGCTTTCCGCCGCGAGGACCGACCTCGCGGAAGATTCCGCCTTCCTTTCCGGTGTTCTCGCCTGGTTTCTTGTCCATGACTGCGCCTTTCTCCGACAGTGGGTCGGAAGACCGTCTCTGGACACCAATAAGCCGCTGTCGGGAAAGTTCCCTTGGGAGGCGATTCCGGCTGGTCAGAACAGGGTGGCCTGAGCTGCGGTCTTGGCGGCTCGATCTTTCTCGCCTCCGGCGACCTTGGTGGTCAGGTCAGCCTATCTTTATCCGGAGGGTCAGGACCAATTCTCCCATGGGCTGCCGGGTTCGATGTAAGCCGTCTTAGCACCCACTGCCGCAATCCACTCACGGACCGCTTGGGCCACTGTAGACCCCGCCAAATGATGCCTCACGGCCGCCGCTAACCGCTTGTCGCGTATGCACTTGTTTTTCGAGTTTGCCTCAGCTTTTTGCTGAAAGGGATCATTGGTCTGCCTCACCCTCAAAATTTGCGGATTTGTTAGTCTGGTTGGAAGGCCAGAGCGGACGTTCAAATGCATCCGCTCTACGTCGCTGGTTGACCCGTTGGAGACCTTCACGGATTCAGGACAGGGCTGTCATTTAGAACCTGTTCCATAAGAATGACTGATGAGCCAATCCATGTGTTGAAAAGCAAGCTGAAGCATCCAAATTGACGGCTTGAACTGCAAAGCTCGTAACAGCTACATGGGCGAGCATCCCATCCGTTCCCTGTTGCCCTAGACGCTCATGTATGACGTTCTTAGGAAAACAATGTTAAAGTTATCCATCGTATCGTCTTTTCTCCTTCTTGAACAGTTCCACCATGATCTCGATGAAATCCTGAGATAGACGCGAATGCTGATAATGGGCTGGCCTCACCACCGAAATGTCGAAGGTGATGCTAGGTCTGAACGGACGGCGTACAACTCCTTTGGGGCTCAGATAGCTCGCCGTAAACGGATCGACGATGGAGACACCGAGCCCGGATGCGACCAACCCAATAGCGCTGGCAGCCAGGGACGTCTGCAGCGACTCGTGCTGGAAGACACCGGCATCCTTGAAGGCCTGATCGACCTTAAGACGCACAGGGCTGTTCCTACCCAAGTTGATGAAGGCCAGGTTCTTTAGATCGTCAGGCTCAAGCACCTCTTTCTTCGCGATTTCATAATGCGCAGGTACCACACAGACCGCCTCGACAGAGGGCAGCGGTGTGAGATCAGCGCCGGGAAATTCACCGCCAACTTGCGCGAACCCAACGTCGAAATGACGGCCCGCCACGAGTTCCAGGATCAGGCGTGAATTCAGACTTTCCAAAATCACGTTCACGGCCGGGCGGTCCGCATGAAACGCGCTGATGGCTTGCGTGATACAGCTCAACGACAAGGCGCCGACGGATGCACTGCGTAAGGTGCCTACCTTAGCCTGCCGCAGATCGATGGCGATCTTCGCGATGCGGTCCATGCCGACATAAAATCGGTCGACTTCGGCAAACAGGATCGTTGCCTCGTAGCTCGGAATGAGACGGTTACCCTCACGGCGAAAGAGCATGAGCTTCAAATCTGCTTCAAGATCCTTGATCAGGCGGCTCACAGCCGGTTGCGTGATCTTTAGAAGCTCCGCCGCCTTGTTGCATGGATGAGCGGATTGGTAACTGCAATTGGGTAGCGTAGAGGCCTATTCGGCTTCTGACCAAAGATCCCTGCCATGCCCTTCAAGACTCACGCCGCTCGCCGTCACCAGATCCCCAGGCAGCGACACAAGGTGACGAACTGGGCGACATACGACGCCGCCTTGCGCCAGCGCGGAAGCCTGATGGTCTGGTTCTCTGAGGACGCCATTGCCGCTTGGCGGGCCGAGCCCCGCACCACACGCGGTGGTCAGCCCCATTACTCGGCCCTGGCGATCCGAACAGCCCTGACGCTCCGGGCGGTGTTTCGGCTGGCCCTGCGTCAGACCGAAGGGCTGATTGGCTCCATTCTTGGGCTCCTGGGCCTTGATCTTGCCGTGCCGGATCACTCAACCTTGAGCCGCCGTGCTGAAACCCTTCAGGTGCCGAGATCAGCTCCGAGCACGGGACCAGTGCACCTGCTGGTGGACAGCACAGGCCTGCGGCTGTGCGGACCCGGGGAATGGCTGGTCGAGACACACGGCACCCGCAGGCGTCGGTCCTGGCGCACGCTGCACATCGGGGTCGACGCCGAGACCGGGCAGATCCTTGCCTCAGAGCTGACGACCAGCGATGTCGATGATGGCTCGCAGGTCGAGCCCTTGCTCGACCAGATCACAGCTCCACTCGCCTCCTTCACCGGCGATGGAGCCTACGATCAAGCCGGCGTCTACGGCACTGTCGCCCAGCGTCATCCTGCTGCTGACGTGATCGTTCCACCCCGATCGACAGCGGTGCTGCGCGAGGATGCGGATACCACTCCAACCCAGCGCGACCGACATCTCCAAAGCATCGCAGAGCATGGGCGCATGGGTTGGCAGAAGCGGTCCGGGTACACTCGTCGCGCCTTGGTGGAGACTGCCATCAGCCGGCTGAAACGAGTGATCGGGGATACGCTGCGCTCGCGGACAGACCGCCGCCGCAGGACAGAGGTCGCGATCGCCGTTCATGCCCTGAACTGGATGCTCGAGCTTGGACGCCCGAAGTCCGTCCGCGTTGCCTAAACTAAAGGCATAAGGTGGGCAGAGTGCATTCTCTAACCGATCCGTGCAACATGGTCGAGACGCGTTCTTGTGGCGCTCCAGGTCTGGACGGCAAACACCGGCCCCGGGGTGGCAAGGCCGCCTACGCATGCCTTGAGCTTGGTTCTTGTGAGATGGAAGGTTGGCCGCCCAACCACCTCCGAAAGCGAGAGGGTGCATAGACAGATAAGGGGGCGGGCGACGGCCGTCCCGCAAGGACGTTTGCTACGATGCCTGCAGTTGCGGGACCTGACGCAAGGCCGACATGGCCATGGCCAAAGGCGTAGACGATGTCTGAGGAAGCGCGGGCCGGTCCGATCACCGGCAATCCGTCTGGAGTCGACGGACGATGCCCCATCCAGCGCGAGATCCGCTCCTCGGGGATCTGCCTAGGCAACTGCGGATAGGTGCGTAGTGCGTGGTTGAGGAGAACTGACGCTCGCTTCCAGTTTGGTGGGGCACCGACGCTAGCAAGTTCAACCTGACCTGAGGCACGCAAGCCCTTTAGGGTTAGAGTATTCGCCATTTTCCCGTCGCTCGGCATTACAGGGATCCGTGGAGCGGCTTCGGGATCGGAGATGACAACGTGATATCCTCGTTCGCTCTCAAGGCTCACACGGTCTCCCGCTTGCAATGCCAGCGATTTCGATTGAATTCCTGCGGCGACAACAGCTCGATCGCACATGATTTCTCCAGTATCGGTGCGAACTGCGCGCAGCCGGCTAGCCTGTACGTTGAAACCAATCGCACGCGCCTTAACGACAGTCGCCCCCTGTGATTGTGCATGATGAATGAGTGCCGCGACGTACCTGCCTGGGTCGACGCAGTGAGCTCCTGCCTCAACGAGAGCTCCAAACTTATATCGGGCGTCCAGCGAAGGCTCCTTCGCACGCAGCTGTTCCGCGTTCAGCTCAAGCCAGCGCACCCCATTATCGCGCCTTAGCTTCCAAGCGAGAGCCTCTGCCTCGAATGCACTGCGATCCGGGTAGACGTACAGCAAGCCCGTTTGTTTAATGAGATCCTGCACTCCGGCCTCTTCGGCCAGTTTGGCATGTCGGGCTGGAGCGTCGCGCAGCAGTACAGACAAGGCCCGGGCCGTTGCCTCCACTCGGGCGACAGTAGCTCCAGCATAAAGGAACCGCATCAGCCAAGGCAGCAGTCGTGGGAATTCAGATGCCCGGATCGTTAATGGGCCAAGCGGATCCAGCAGGTAACCCGGCACTTTCTTCCACAGTCCCGGCATGGACATGGGGACCACTGATGCCGGACTTATCCAAGCTCCGTTGCCATAGCTAGCAGCCTGCTCACGCCCTGGTTCAGCTGGATCTACGATCGTGACCCGATGCCCCTCCTGCGTTAGCTCTACGGCGGTCGCGGCGCCGACGATACCAGCCCCTATTACAACGATGTGCAGGCTCATAGATGTTTCCCAACTCAAGTCATATTAGGACTAATCAACGTTGTTTCGCAGTAATCCGAAGTTTCAATGATGAACGAAGACAAGTCACGAGCGGCTAAGGATACGCCTCGGCTTCTGGCACGTTGTCGTCACATGTAGCCGGAGAACTGCGGGCTCTGAATTCCGCTGTGGAGCAATTTGACCAAGTGGTATATGCCAAATACCGGCAGTCCGGTTTCCGCTTGGATGGCGGGTGCATAAGGTTGCAGGTTTGTACATTCTAAAACAAGGCAGCCGAGGTCTGGCTGGTCTGCCTTCAGCTGCTTGCAAGCCGCGACGACCTCGAATCTTACCTGCTCGACGTCCATTTCAGTGCAATCACCGCCCGCCCCGAGAATGGCACGGCTAAATGCGGGGCATGACTCAAGCCCGCGCACGTGCACCAACCAGTCCGGATCCACGCCAACAGCAGCCAGATGCTCTTTGGATAGCTTACCGGCGTGCGCCGTTACCACACCGATGGGGCGGCTTCCGCCCAGCATTTGGCGCAACAAGGGAATCAGGAGCAGGCTCGACGTGGCCACTGGAACAGACACCGCCGAGGCGATCTCATCCTGGAATATCGCCAGAAACCCGCAGGTCGTCGTGATAGCCCGAACACCTTCTCGTTCTAGCTGCTTCGCGCTCTCGATGAATGCCGGGAGCAGCGTACGCGCTCGATCGACCTCAGCGACGATGCTGTCTGTCGTGGCCGCGCTGACGATCTTGTAACGAACGGGAAAGTCAAAGGTAGTTGCGTTCCCGACATCTCCCGGGATGCGGGGGAAAGATGTATCAAGGACAAGAATGCCGATTGTCTCGCCGTATACCGCTCGACCACCCTTTATGATCACTTCAGCCTCCTTCGCAGCTGAGTTCTACCATTCGACGCAGTTGATCGATGCAATCAGTACATCGGTACGTCCAAGTGCTACGTGCCTCAGAGTAAGAGGCTGGTGGACAAGACGCTTGTGACGGCGACGGGTAAGAACTGCACCTTTCTTGGTCAGAGTTATAGAGAGGAACCAAGCCCTCTCTATAAATGTCGTGTATATCGCGATGCCTAGATCACAAATATCGGCGTGAGCAGGCTGTACTGTCGTCCTACCCTCCACAGAGGAACCAGCATCCATTTGGCAGTTTACTGCTGCTTGTACCTGTCCATGATGGATTGGCCGGCGGCACCTGCTCGCTTGGTCCAATCCGCAGCGAGCTGGTCGCCGATCTTCTTCAGACCTGCCTGGAGTTCCGGCGACGGCGGGCTCACGTTCATGCCCTTCGCCCTGAATTGGTCAAGGTACCAAGCCGACTTCTCCTTAGCCATCTTGAGGCCGCGCTCCTCGGCCGCTGCGGATGCCTTGAGAACGGCCTCTTGGGTCGGCTTGTCGAGTGCGTCGAAAGCGGCCTTATTCACGAAGACTATGTTGCGCGGCAGCCAAGCCTGAACGTCGTAGAAATACTTTTGCGACTCCCAGACTTTGGAATCGTAACCCGTCGAACCAGATGACATCCATGCGTTCACGACTCCAGTTGCAAGGGCTTGGGCCATTTCGGCAGCCTGCACTGTGACGGGCTGAGCACCAACGGCTTCACCGATCCGCGAAGTGCCGACGTTGTACGCGCGCCACTTTAGGCCCTTCATGTCCTCAACGGTCTTGATCTCTTTCGAGGCATAGAGGCCCTGCGGCCCCCATGGAACGGAGTAGAGTAGCTTGAGACGCTGGCTGTCGAGCTTCTTCTCGATCTCGGGCTTAGCAGCCGCCCACAGCTTCACCGAGTCCTCAAAGCTGGTCGCGACAAACGGAACGATGTCGGCGCCGAAAACCGGGTCCTCGTTCTCATGGATCGACATGAGAACTTCGCCTATCTGTGCTTGGCCCGTGGCAACCGCGCGCTTGATTTCGGGCGCTTTGAACAAGGAGGCGTTCGCATGCACCACGATCTGAAGTTTGCCGCCGGTTGCCTCTACATCCTTTGCAAACTGAACCAAGTTCTCTGTATGATAATTGTCCTGCGGATATGCGGCAGGCAAGTTCCACTTGGTTTGTGCTGACACCGGTGCAGCAGCGGCAAGCAGTGCTGTCAAGCCGAAGGCAATACTGGTTATAGTCTTCATTGGCTAGTTCTCCTCTGGTTTAAACCGGCATGGTCAACCATGTGTAGACGCCCCTGGTGACGCAAGAAGAATCTTCGGGTTGATCCAGCGCGTGGTCAGGGCTGCCATGTGTGCGGCCTCTCATGCGGCTCACAGGCCGCGGGCCCGGATGGGAGTCCGCGGATCAGGTCCAAGTCAAAGTCCCGTGCTCGCGGCACCGGTTGATAAGCTGGTTGTCCCGATCCCGTCTCAGTGACCGTTGCGCCATCTCTCTCCTTGGCATCGTCAACTTAACCGAAGAGTGACCCGGATCGAGCTATCCGTGAGGGATGAAACCGATCCGTGCCCCTCATTACGCCCGCCACCGCTTTCCGCCTGAAGTGATCAGCCACGCCATCTGGTTGTACTTCCGGTTTCCGCTCAGTCTGCGCATGGTGGAGGAGATGCTGGCGGCTCGCGGCTTCTTGGTCAGCCATGAGACCGTGCGACAGTGGGCTCTGAAGTTCGGGCAAAACTTTGCCAACCAGATCCGCCGCCGTCTGCCGGTACCTGGCGACAAGTGGCACTTAGACGAGGTTGTCGTCAGCATCGCCGGCAAAAAGCATTGGCTCTGGCGCGCAGTAGACCAGCATGGAACTGTGCTCGACATTCTGGTTCAGAGCCGTCGCAACGCGAAGGCCGCCAAGCGCCTCCTGCGGAAGCTGCTCAAGAAGCAGGGCATGGCACCGCGCGTGATGATTACCGATAAGCTGGCCAGCTATGGCGCGGCCAAGCGAGAGATCATGCCGGGTGTCGAACATCGCCAACATCGCGGCTTGAATAACCGGGCGGAGAACAGCCATCAGCCGACCCGACGACGCGAGCGCATCATGAAGCGCTTCAAGTCAGCCGGACAGGCGCAACGCTTTCTCTCGGTTCATGATCAGGTGGGAAATCTCTTCCGCCGTCCCGCCACCACCAACGCCGCCGATCATCGCATGTCTCGAGCTCACGCCTTCCGAGTCTGGGCTGAGGTCTCGGACGTCGCCACTGGCCACTGATCAGACGCTCCAGGAGGGGCGGATCTATCGCAAGCCGTTAAGTTGACGATGCCGCCTGATGGCCCTGGGCTTCGTGCCGTCGGAAAGCGCCTTTGCGTACTTTGAGGTGCTGCAGCGCTATCTGCAGACACACGGCAAGCCGATCGCTTTCTGCTCCGACAAGCCTGCCATCTTCCGGGTCAACAAGGAGGAGGCGGCCAGTGGCGATGGCATGACCCAGTTCGGCCGGGCGCTGGCAGAGCTCAATATCGAGATTATCTGTGCCAACTCCAGTCAGGCCAAGGGACGGGTCGAGCGGGCGCATGCGACCTTGCAGGATCGGCTGGTCAAGGAGCTGCGGCTGGCCGGCATCAGCGATCGGGAGGCGGCCAATGCGTTTCTGCCCGGCTTCATCGCGAGCTACAACAGCAAGTTCGCCCGGCCGCCGGCGCGGGATCGGGATCTGCACCGGCCGCTGGAGGGGATGAACGATCTCGGCGACATCCTGTGCTGGCGCGAGACGCGGCGGGTCTCCCGGCAGTTGGTGGTGCACTACAACCGGATGAAGTTCACGCTGCATCCGACTGAGATCACGGCGCGGCTCGTGGGTCAGACGGTGGAGATCTTTGACTTTCCCGACGGGCGGCTGGAGATCCGCTGGAAAGGGCTGTCGCTGGCCTATGCGGTGTTCGACAAGCTGCAGCGGGTCAATCATGCCGCGATTGTCGAGAACAAGCGGCTGGGCGAGGTGCTGGCCTGGATCAAGGAGCGGCAGGACGCCCGGCCCATTCCGTCAGGCGTTGGGGCCGGACCCCGCCGTTCAAGTCAGAAGGCCGGCCTGATGAAAGACCGCGTGGATCGCCTCGCCCAGGTCGCCCAGTTCCAGCCCAAACCCAAACGCCTGGGCCGTCGGCGCTCCGATCGGACAGTCTGCGCACCGCCGCCCCAGGCTCCGTCTCACCCGACCTGACTGACAGTTTCGCTTTGCGCCTCACGCGACATTTCAACTTGGTTGCCACAGGGCTTGTAGAACACCGTTAGAAAGGTCACCCCTCTCCCCGTTACAAATGTCACTCTCCCTGGGGTGATCGTACTGGGGAGATTGGGTCTGATGACGGTGATCGCGATGAGCCGGCCGGAGATCGATCGGGTTCACGTTCTACGCGATGTGGCGGCAGACCGAATTTCAGTGCACGAGGCCGCCCAGTTGCTGCGGATCACGCGCCGGCAGGTATTCCTCACGCGCTTAGGATCTGCGACGCAGGATCGATCCGGTGAACCTCTATCAACACCATCACGGTCCCCACCAACTCGCGGTGTTCGTCCCGCATCTCGACCGTGACCTTACGGACGTCGCTCATTGGCCGCCGGTCCCGCCCGATCTCTGCCGCTGCCTCGGCCGCCGCAAGTTCGGCAGCGTCCAGGCTGTCGAACTCGCGGCCCTCGTCATCGGATGTGAAGCTGCCGCCGTCCCGCACGTCGAAGTAGAAGCGTGGCATCGCAATCTTCCTCTGAAACGATGCCTACCAACTCAGGAGGGGGGCGGTTCGTTCGTCGTTCCATACTGCGCGTTATCGGAAATTCGCGGCGGGTTTTGAGGGGCGCGTGAGTTCACCTAGAACGCACGTGCGGTAGGTTTGGCGTGCACTCGCTTTTCCATAACCAGTCTTATCGAAAATTCGCGGCCCTAAAACGCCAGAAGCCCCGGATCTCTCCAGGGCTTCGGCTGTGGGCGGTTCCTTGCCTTAGGGGCCGGATCGGCACCAACGGTCAGGAATTGGTGGAGATCCATGCCGACGAGACCGCGGCAGGGCAGGCGCAGGAGATGGTCGCTCAAGCGAAGCGGAGGAGGGGGGATCGGGATCTTGAGGCAGTCAGGCTGAAAATTTCTCGGCCCATTGGGGAATATAAACACGAGCCAAGGTGTCCCAGATGAGGGTCCCGCACCGCAATGGCCCTGCTTTCAGTTGCGCAGGGTCGCGACAGGGACTCCATGCGGCTCACGAAGACCGTGCTTATTCTTTGCAGGATACTTTGTAACTGCTTCTGCGAAGACAATGGGAGGACTCCATGGCACAGATCACCGGTACAGAATTCACGGCTTTTGTTACCCAGGGAACGACCAAGGCTGACACGCTCGTCGGCACCTCGGGCGCGGACACCATCTCTGGCCTCGGTGGCAACGACCTCATCAATGGCCTCGGGGGTGCCGATACGCTGGATGGCGGCGACGGTGACGACACGATCAACGGCGGTGACAGCACATTGTCTGGTCTGGATGATACGATCGATGGCCGGAAAGGTAATGACATCCTGAACGGCGGCTCGGGACGCGACAGGATATTCGGCGGCGCGGGCAGCGATACGATTGACGGGGGTGCTGGAAACGATATCGCGCTCAACGGCGATGACGGAGACGACCTCATCTATGGTGGCGACGGCAACGACGGAAACATGAACGGCGGCGATGGTGACGACACGATGTATGGCGGCACCGGTCATGACGATCTCTGGGGGGACAACGGCGACGATGCCTTGCATGGCGAGGACGGCGACGACTTCCTGAATGGGCTTGACGGAGACGATCAGCTTTTCGGCGGTGCCGGCAATGACGATCTCGAAGGCGGCGGCACCGGGAGCGACTTTCTTTCCGGTGGCGACGGCAATGATGAGCTGGAGGGCTACAACGGTGCCGATGTGCTTGAGGGCGGCGGCGGCGCCGATACGTTCAAGTTCTCCTTGGCCCAGTTCAACCCGCACTCGCCTCTCGCTACCGCCGATCAAGTGCTGGATTTCGAGGGTGCCGGTGTCGCTGGCGGGGACCAGATCGAAGTCTCAGGCGTGCAGTATCTGGTGTTCCGTGGCGAGATCTCTGTCGATCCGATGGCAGGGGCCGCTTTGACCGGAGCTGGCAACGGCCTAACCGATCTGTTCTACACGGTTCGCGCCGGCAACACGTGGCTGCTGGCGGACGACAACGACAATGGCGTGCTGGACGAGACAGACTTTGCGGTCCAGTTCGTTGGCACCCACGCTTTCACGGAGGCGGACTTCAGCGCCCGGACAGACTTCGTGATTGCTGGAACCGACAATGATGACACCCTCTCCGGCACTGACGATGCCGACGTGATCTTCGCCCTCGGCGGCAATGATACCGTTTCTGGTCTCGATGGGGACGACGAGCTACACGGTGGCGACGGCAACGACACGATCAATAGCGGGGCTGGATTCGATACGCTTTATGGCGATGCGGGCAACGACACCCTCTCGCTCAAGGACAGCGACTTCGGCAGCGCCTTTGGCGGAACGGGCAATGACCTGCTGAGTGGCAGCGACGGGTTTGGCTCCGATCTCAACGGAGAGGAGGGGAATGATATTCTCCAGGCCGGTGCCGGGGGGAGTTCGCTGAATGGCGGCGAGGGGGACGACCAACTGGTGGGTAGCGCAGGTCAGGATCAGTTTACCGGCGGCGCAGGTCTCGATCAGTTCGTTTTCGGCACACAATGGAGCTCCTCGACCTTCTCAGGCGACATCATCTGGGATTTCCAGGACGGGGTTGAGAAGATTGACCTCAGGGGAACCGGCTTGACCTTCGAGGATCTGACGATCGAGAATATCGAGCCAAATGAGTTCTTCGCCTACGCGACGATTAGCAATCCCACTGCAGGGTTTATTGAGGTGCGCACCACCTTCAATGAAGATTTCGTCGCACGGGTCCACATCGACCAATCGGACTTCCTGTTCGACCTGTAGCCGCGGGCAGGTTCGCCCGCGGCGCATCTGGACAACATGGAAGGCAGGGATACTCCCCGCCTTCTTCTTTGTCGCCGCTTCGCTGCGGCAAATGGGGTCAGCGCAAGATGTGTTCCTGATTGAGCGCCGGCATTATCAACCAAACACAGCTTTTCCTTTGCAGCTAAGCTTTTGCGTGAGATTCTGATCTCGTGATCGATGGCCGGATCAGGAGGTCAGCATGCAGC
>NZ_JBVVAK010000182.1:10404-13646 GCF_055792825.1 Microvirga sp. GN3 | reverse complement strand
AACGTGAGACAGGAAAGGGAGGCCCCTCCCCCTCCCGCTTTCAAGCGCCTCAAAGCGCTGTCGACCTCCCAAGCGTGTTTGCCGCCGTAAATCCGTGACCATGCGAACTGGGTCCCGCATGACGGTGGCGAGCCCAGCAAGAAGCGCAGTGCGGAGCAATATGGGTAGGAAGGGCTGCCGGACCATGTGTCTCTCAAGGCCATGGCGGTGGACCACCTCATCAAATCCGGGCACGACGGCGTTGAGCAGGCGCGATGGCCGATAGCCCTCCCGCAATTCACCAGGATCAGGCCAGCGCGGGAGCAGTAACAGTCGCATGAGCACCGCTGGAGACGGTACATCACCGCCGCCGGCCTTGTGTTGTTCGAAGGCAGCTTCGCCTTCGCACGCCCTCTCCCACACGGTACCGAACAGGTCTTTGTATTGCGCGATTTCGCCAGTGTGTTTATCGGAGGCTATGTCTATCAGGCGAGTGCCGCAGGCCCTGCAGGTGATACGCCATCCCTGAACCCAGCTTTTCAGGATTGGGGCTCCATAGGAAGCGGCGGGCTCAGTACAGGTCTGGCATCTCTGAGCCGGTGGGGCCCGCCGGATCAGGCGACGAACATCGTTGCACGCCTCAGCGTGGCTCATGGCAGCAATACGTGCAGGCTCACAGCGGAAACAGTCTGCGAGCACAATCTGCTGGGCGAGCGATGGCCCGGAATCAAGAGCCTCAAGGCAGGGAGCCTCCAAGCCGAGATGACTGAGCAGGCGGCGATTTCCCACCTCATAGAAGGCCGCATGGCGCGCCAGCCAGGATGACAAGAGTTCATCCGGCAAAGGCTTAAGGACAACCGGCAGGGAATTGATCGAGCGCCGCATGGCTGGCGTCACGAATAGGCGGCCTCAGGTCGGATGAGGGGCGCCCACTGTAAGACGGCATTGTCAGTAATCTGCTCGCGGCCATTCTCAATCGCAGCAATCGCCAAGGCGTTCAGCATCGTGAAGATGCCCGCCGTGAGCCCCTGGGTCGCTTGCAAGATGTGGCGAAGGGATTTCGCCGCCAGGACACTCGGCTGGAGCAGCGGCAGATTGCGCAGGGCTGCCCTGATCAGATCTTCAAACTCCTGGTTGGCCGACCACCGCGGCAAAGTAAATGCCTCAAAGCGGCGTGCCAGTTGCACGTCGCCGTGAATTGCCTCCCGTGCCTCCATCACCCCAAAGCAGACGAGCGACATTCTCAATTCATTGCTCAGGAACCGAAGGGTATTCAAAATCACGCGTTGGTCGCGATGGGATCCGCACAGGAGATTATGTACCTCATCGATCACCAGGACCTTGATCTGGGTGATCCGCAGAAGGCCAATCGCCTTCTGCTCCAGATCAGCCATGGTGGCGCGAGGATTGTGCGGAGCTCCCAGAGCCGTGAGAAGCTGAGCATAGAGACGCCGCTCACTGGGCTTCCCAGACATTTGCAGGCCCAGCACAGGTATTCTGGCGCTCCCCGTTTCCGGGTCGAAGTCGGGCGGGTGGTCGAGCCGGAACCTCTCCATGATCATTGTTTTGCCCATGCCGGAGTCGCCGTAGATCGCGACCGACGGCATCCGTGTCGTTCGGGGATGGTCGAGCACATGGCAGAGGATTGCCAGAGCCTGCCGGGCTCGTGGATATTGCGTCCAGCGATCAGCCCTAATGGCTCGGATACGCTCTTCGCTGGAAAGCCACAGGAGTTCAGCTGTCGCGGCATTTAGATGGTGTGCGTCGAGAACCACGAGAGATCCTACTCTTCCCCTGGGACTGGAATGCGCGAGTCAACCCCGCGCAGCGTCCCATATCCGTCATTGTCCGGCTCAAGCCGCTTTGGCGAGATACCGCTCCTTCGCACTGTCATGGTCGTACGGCTGGCTTGATCGACGATTCGCCGCTTTTGAGCGATTGCTCTCATCATGGCTGCTGTGTCTCGCTCATCACGGGCCTTCTTGTTCCGTTCCCTTAGCTCGCCTCGCCACTCGTGCAAAGACACCGGTGGCATGGTCAGATTGTTCCACCGCACTTCCAGGAAAGCCCCTGAGGGCCGCTGAACGAAGATGCGCGAGATATCGCGCGGGTCGTAGCGGACGAGCACCTTCTCATCCCCACGCCCCAAGTCGCGCGACAGAGCTCCATGCCAGTACTTGAGCCCAAAGAGGTGCAGGCCATCTGGTCTGAGTTGGCGCTTTTCATCCGGCAAGAACGAGACCCAAAAGCCCATCCGGTCGCGCGGCATCCGATAGGGGATTGAATTGCAGAACTCGCGCCAGACTGCAATCGGAGCCCGTCGGAGTCCCTCATGGATACGCTGGTGGTAGGATCCGGTGATTTCGATGGCCAGATAGCTTTCTAACTCCCTTAGCGTCATTCGAGCCGTGTGAGCGGAGTCGTATTCGCCACGTTTCTCGGGGCTACTGAACGTTGTGCCGGGCAAGAGATGCACGGCACCCATCATGGTCCCGATGAGCCTCTCAATATGACCACCCATGTGCGGCTGAGCCGGAGGTCTATAGATGATCTTCATGCCCTCGTTCTCGCATCCCAGGACGAAGGCGCGGCTCTTGAACTCTGGCGCATTGTCGACGTGAAGCGCTTCGGGCAAACCTGCGACAGGCCACTCTTGATCGATCCCACGTTCGCTAAGCCAGGTGGACTTGTCGAACACCGAATGCAGCAGACACAGGCCGACCGAGACGCGCGACGGCGCGCTCATGGAGACATGGAATCCTGTCACCATGCGGGAGAAGACATCGATGGCCAGCGTGAGCCAGGGGCGGCTGGAGAGCGGCTCGCGCGTTTGCTCGTCCACCACGATGACATCGATTTCGGTGTGATCGATCTGAACCACCTCGAGCGGTCGGCTGACTGTGTACTCGCCGGGAGTTGCTGTCGTGGCCTTGATGATCGCGGCTTCCCCGCGCTTCAGGCCTCTGACACGGGCATCGATCGCCTTGATCCTTGCCCGGACGGTTCTGCGATGGGGCAATGGCAGGTTTTTCTCAGCACACCTTGCGTGGACCTCATGGACCAAGTGGGTCAGGGTCGGTCTCGTAGGCTTGAGATAAACCTCCCGGATCGTATCCTCGATCAGCTGCTCGGTTTCATCGGACAGTGCCTTTGTCCCTGCCCTCCGGCCTCCTGTGCGGGGCTGGAGCATGCGTACGAGGTCGGGGCGTGTCCTCCGGCCTCCCGTCCCTGTTTCCGTGACAGGCTACTTTGGCTCGTCGACT
>NZ_JBVVAK010000182.1:0-10394 GCF_055792825.1 Microvirga sp. GN3 | reverse complement strand
TCAGCTGCTCGGTTTCATCGGACAGTGCCTTTGTCCCTGCCCTCCGGCCTCCTGTGCGGGGCTGGAGCATGCCCACGGTACCGAATGTTCGGTAAAGGTCGATCAGCCGGTAGAGCGTCGCCCGGCTGACACCGAGCTCCCACGCGACATCCTCCACATCTGACCTCGGAAAGCTGCTTCCATGCCGCTCAACGAGCCGGCGGATCGCCTCATGTCGTCGACAACCTTCAGCCCATCGCGCAGCCTTTTCGGCTTCATCCCCGTGAAGTTCGCTGTCGCTCACGCCCGCCCCGAATCCAGACAACGTTTGAGAGCCGGAATCTCACGTTAACTGCCCAAAGCCAACGAGAATCTCAGGTTAAGTGCCCAAACTTTCGTCTCAGCACCCAAGCTAAGTCACTGAAATGATTAGATCGCCTGTCTCACGCCAAAGTGCCCAGCGACAGCCGGTCTAAAGCCTTGGGCTTCCGTTCTGCAGACGTGCCCAAATCGCCTCCGCGGCTTTGGTGTAGTCTCCATCGAAATGGTGACCGCCTTCAAGGGCGATCCGCTGCGCCTGGCCGAGTTCGGGAGCTGTACACGAGGTTTCGTTGTCCTCTGCCTCCTCCTTGCCGTAGATGCACTGCGTCCGGTCGAGCGGCAGCTGACGAAGTAACGGAAGCAGAGGTCGGCTCTCGGCGGATACTGTGCCGATGAAACCTTCCACGGTCACCTCGAAGTCCGCATGGATACCCAATGCAAGCAACGAGACGACGGCCACACGGTCCTTGACGGGCTTCGGCAATTGCGGCCAGACATCCGGCATGATGTCCGAGCCAAATGAGTAGCCTATGATTGCATAGCGGTCCGTACGGAATTCAGCGCCATAGTGGTCGAATAACAAAGCAAGATCGGCGGCGACCTCCCCGGGGCTTCTCTTTGACCAGAAGTAACGCAGCGAGTCCATTCCGACAACAGCGACCCCGTGCTCGGCCAACCATTCGCCGATTGATTTATCGATGTCGCGCCAGCCGCCGTCGCCCGACATGATAATCGCGAGCCCCTTCACCGGGCCGTCCGGTTTGATGACTGACACGGGCAGTTGGGAGTAACCGTGCTCGCCGGTCCGGCTGAGCTGGCTCGCGCTCTCGACCAGGGCTTGCCGCGTCCAGGCATCGTCCTGCGCCAGCACGAATTCCGCGTCATTCTCGGATTCCTGAAAGGCCTCTATCCGCTGACGCTCGCTTTCAGGCGCGATGACACGCCAGGGCCCAGGCAAGTTTGCCTCGCTGCGAAGGACGAAGAGGCCATCTCCGGCAGGATCCAGCGGCGGATCGAAGCAATAGGTTCGGTCGGACCGCAGGACCGGCTGGAAGCCGATGCTGATCGCGCCGCCCAAAGTGTTCGCGGGAGCCTGAGCCAGGGCGGCGTAGGCGAAAGCTGCGCCGTCGCCCCGTCCGGCGATGACCGGAAAGAAGTAGCGCTGGAGGCCGAGCTTGCGCTGCACGGCCTGGGCGAGATCCTTCATGTCATCGGAGATGTAATGGCACTCATCCGAAGGAGGGGACTTGGCGAGCTCTGCACGGAACTTCTCGAAATCGAACGAGACCGCGATCAGCCCGCTCTTCGCGAGGGCGAGCGCATCCTGCTGGCGCGTCTGCGCATAGGACGCATCCTCCGCCAGGATGATAAGACCTAGGGCTGGGCGGTCGGACCGCACCACATCCACGGCGCCGAACTCGTCAACCTCGACCAAGATGGTGGAGACGCTCGGCCCGGTCACGGCCGACCAGGCCGAGCGACCCAGCAGAACACTTCCGAGTGTGAGAGCAACCAGTGCCGCCGCGATGATGAGCCCGCGGAATGTGCTCATTGCCTTCATAACCCTGCTTCCTTGCTGACGGTTCTGATCGGGCCGCCCGAGATCAGGTTCGTGACGTCGAGCAGGATCTGCGGCAGCGCCCATCCGCCAGGACAGGCGAGATAGCGCGGCTCCCAGACAGGACCGAACTTTTCCTTGTAGGCCCGCAGACCCTTGAAGCCGTAGAAGCGCTCGCCGTTGCGGGCCACGAAGGCAGCGACCTTGTGCCAGCTCGGAGCAAGACGATGCTCCGACAGGCCCGAAAGAGGAGCCATGCCGAGATTGAACCAGCGATAGCCCCGTACCTTTCCCTCCTGCATCAGGCTGACGAACAGAAAATCCATGAGGCCGGAGATATGGGGCACGTGGCGCATGAGATCGACCGCGATCTCGCCGCCCAGCTGACCATACCAGATGTTGGCGAAGGCGAGGATTCGACCCTTGCGCCGAACCACGGCGACATCGAAGCGGCACAGATACGTCTCAGACCAGAAGCCGATGGAAAATCCCTTCTCCCCAGCACCTCGCTCCGCAAGCCAAGCATCCGACACAGCCTTGAGCTCGGAAAGATGCGTTGGCACCTCGGCAGCCGGAATGATGGTGAATTCAAGGTTCTCGCGCTTGGCGCGGTTGAGGGCGGCACGCCCGTCCTTGCCGGCCTTGCCCTCCGTGGTGAACGTGGTGAGATCGACACGCGCCTCTTCTCCGAGTTTGACGAGAGACAGACCGCCATCGAGGTAGAGCGGCAGATGGCTCGGGCTCACTTGATAGAACACCGGCCAGCCGTCATGCCGGTCGACCTCCTCCAGGAAACGCCACATGAGGTCGGCCGCGTGCTCAGGATTGCCGACAGGATCGCTCATAGCAATCCAGCTCTTGCCACGTACGGCGTACATGAGAAAGGCGTCGCCGGCCTCATGAAAGAAGAAGCGCTTGTCCTCAAGCAGAGCGAGTTGGGCGTCTGCCCGCTCGGCACAGGCCAACGCAGGCGCGAGGGCATCGAACTTGAGCGGTTCGGCTTTTTGGGTAGAGGGAGAGCGATGAATCATCGCATAGAGCGAGAGGCCGGCGCCGACGATGACCGCGACAAGGCTGCTGCGCAGGAATCGCGATGCATCATCATGCCAGCTGAATTGCCACCAGAGATCATGGCTGTAGGCGAGATCCTGGAATGCCGTGAGGCCGAGCCAGATGGTGCAGCCGACAACGAACGCGATGGCGATGAGCCAGCGCGGCTCGAGAGGTTCCGCGAAGATGCCAGCCTTGCGGTAAAATGCTGGGCGATAGGCCAAGAGAAGGATCAACATCGAGCTTAGAATCAACGCCTCTTCCCAATCGAAGCCCTTGGCGAGTGACACGACGACCCCGGCGCCGATGACGATCACGGCGAGGATCCAGGCGCTCGAAAGACGGCGCATCAGGCCCCGGGAGAGAATGAGAAGCACCACGCCGGCCGTGCTGCCAACGAGGTGTGATACCTCGGCGAAGGGCAGCGGCACGAGATGCCTCAGCGCCCGGATGCGCGAGTAGTCATTGGGCAGCGCACCGGAGGTGAGGAGGACGAGGCCGCCCAAGAATGTCAAAGCGGCGAGCGCCATTGGCATGAAAGGCAGCATCAACCGCCGGATGCGTCGCGCCGCCTGGGCCAGCTTCGTGTCTGGATGGCGCAACTCGTGCGTGACGAAGAGCGCCACGGCGAACAGGAAGGGGATCAGTGTATAAGTGAGCCGCCAGACGAGAACCGCCGAGAGCAGGTCAGCTGTGGGAACACTCGGAAACGCCAGCAGGATCGCCGCCTCGAACGCTCCAAGACCAGCCGGGACATGGCTGACGACGGCCAACAGGATGGCGCCCGCGAAGACCGTCGCAAGAGCAGGAAAGCCGATGGTGACCTCATGGGGCAGGAGAACCCAGAGAGCCGTGGCCGCGGCGGACACATCGAGGAGGCCAAGACCCATTTGCGGAAGAACGGCTTTGCCGCCTGGGAGTCGAACCCGTACATCCCCCCAACCGATCTCCCGGCCGCCCTGGCGGTTCCACAGCAGCCAGAGAGCGAGGGCGGCAAGGAGGGCGACGCCAATGCCCTGGTTGAGGCCGGCAGGGATCCGGTCGAGGGAGGCGAGCGCCTGCGGCTCGAGCGAGGCGCTGAGACCCACAACGGCAGCCATGCCGATCCAGAGTGTAAGCCCCGCGACGGCTGTCAGCTTCGCCACCTCGGCAAGCGACAGACCGGCCGTGCCATAGACACGCCAGCGCACGGCGCCCGCCGTCATCAGGGGAAAGCCGAGGGTGTGGCCGATGGCATAGCTCGTAAAGGAGCCCATCGCGATCGTCGTGAAGTGAACCCGCTTATCGGTTATCACTCTCAGTGCCAGGGCGTCGTAGCCGACAAGGGCGATATAGCTGATCGCACTGAAGAGAAGCGACAGGCCGATCAGCGGGAGCGGCGTCTGCGCGGCGCTTGCGGTTACGGCTGCGAAGTCGAGGCCGGAAAGGAGTTCAGCGAGCAGGGCCGCGACGGCCGCAATGACGCCCAAAGTGACCGCAGGAGCAGCCCACCGCATAAAAGGGTGGCGGAGTTTATGCGGCTCTACCGAAGTGGCCTCGGCCCTGAGGCTGGAGGACTGAGGTGTGCTGTCAACCTGATCGGGTGTCGCGGTTCGAAGGGGGTGGGACGACATGGTAGCAATCTCGCGTCCGCCTTGGAGTCGGGATAGATCGGCGTGGATCTGTCGCAAATGCTTCTTAGTTATCGACAGTGGCTCAATCCCGCGTTCTTGCGGGATGCCAAATCGATGCCTTAGGCGCATGAAGGCAAGGTTAATGCGGCGTGTAGAACGCTGTGCTTTAACGGCGCCACGGATCGTCCTCGCACCATCCGTGTCGTGATCCTTGGGAACTCACTGACAGACATGCCGCGCCCCGTCGTAACCAAGATAGGTTCCGGTCGCTGGATCGAAGGAGCGGTAGTGCTGTGAGCAGTAGGCGATCCGATAAGGATCTGCTGAGGGAACAGCCGGGTAGACCGGCACGGCATACAAGGGTGCGGCCTCTTCGGAGGCAATCGCCCCACTGAAAATCGCGCCTGTCGCCAAACCGGCAATCGCCCCAGGATACCAGCCGTCGTGCCACCGGCCGGCATAGAGACGGCCGTGCAAGTACGAGGAATGGTCAACGGAGCGCCAACCTCCGGGGCCACCCAGGTGCATGCCGATGAACCGCGCCTGAGCGGATGTCGGCCAAACGCTTGATCCCAGGGTGAGCGCAGCCAGCAGACCAGCTATGATGGGCTTGTTGCTGTACGAGATGATGGACATGCAAACCTCCTGTTCCAGGCGAGCGATGATCCTTGCCCGTCCCCTTCCCTGTCTCCTGCTCGTTGAGCCTGCTGCCAAATATTGGGTAGCGTTGTCATAGTGTCAGCCTGTGAGATCTGACAGGATCACGGCTGCGTTTATTGGGAGTCGGAACAAGACCGGCTCTCAATGGCACGTATCAATCAAGGCAGCTTTTCCTTTGCAGCCAAGGTTTTTCCTGAGCCTCTAATCACAAAATCAGCAGTGGGAGCGGGAGGTCGGCATGGATGTGTCTGTGCGCGAGGCGCTCGTAGCATCACCACAGGGTTGGATGTGGTCAAAGGCTTCCAAGATGAAGATCATTGCCGGCGTCTGCTCGAGGCAACGGTCTGGCGCTTTATTGTATGGATCGGATTATGCACGCCTTGAAGGTCCACGTCCCCGCACGATAATATCATCCTGTATAAAGTGATTTCAGCCCCAAACCTTGGTATAGGTCCCTCAGACCAGGATAGCATTCCGCTCGCCCCATGTAGAATGGAAGTGTTCGCATCCAGCAAGATAGCCTGACTCTGAAGCCGAGACTGCCGACAAGGAGTCAGACGACCATGTTGAGGCGCTCGCTGTCCACGATTGCTATGTCACACACTCCCTTCGACCGGAGCGCCAACAAGCCTTGGAGACCAGGTAGCCTGCTTACGACGAATCGGCGCTCCCGACTTGGCGAGAGCCACGAGGAGCGAAGCAGCTCTGGTCGCCCTCGTCGAGCTGACGAACCCGGCTCGACCGCAGAGATCCTGGAACGGAGGCTTTCCAGCGAGGATGGAAAACATCACACCGCAGTCTGGACCCGTATAGCAGCCCAGCCCATTCGATCCAAACGCCACGACAGACTCGAATATTGCCTGCGCGCCGTCCTTTGCAGGTGGAGATCGCTGATGCTGCACATTCTCATGCTGGCCGCCGCGGTCGGGTTCTTTGGCCTATGCCTGATCTACAGCTACCCGCTGACCGGTACCGTATTCCTGGGGACACTCGTCGGCTACGCCCTTGTCCGCTCGTAGCGCTTCTGAAAGACGCAGAGCCCTGATCCCAACGGGTGCATTGACGCGGCATTCGATAGCGAAGACCACCAATGGTTCTCCAAGCTTGCAAGTATCCTTCGGTTTTCCGACCGCAGGACAACTCTCAATGCCATGATATTGATTGCACAGGACACCTCACGCCCGCTCGATCCGGCCGGAATAGCACCCGCGCCGGGCGTTGTGGACATGGATGTAATCGACCTGCGGGTTCTCGAAGAGGCGCCCAATGAGACTCTCGATCCCCTTGCCGTCGACGATGTCGGCATCAAGCATCATCCCGACCCTGTCGTAGGCCCGCAGCGACAGCAGCCGCAGGCGCATCACCTCGGAGATCTCGTTGATACGGTCATAGGTCTCCTCCGCGCTCTCACACACAAAGATGGCATGCGTCGCCCGGTACGGCGTCTCGGCGGGCTGGCAGACATGGTTGAGAAGCAGGAGCGTCTCGCCCACCTTCGCGTCACGCATCTCGATGCGGTCCGGGTAGCCTGGGCTCTCGTCGGCGCCGTAGCGCCTCACACCATGGCTCGCGAGCTCGTCCTCGCTCAACCCGTAGAGGTGGCGGAACGGCTCCGGCGACACGCCGACAACACGAAAGTCCATGAACGATCCTCCTTGCTCAATCAGCCTCTCGATGATCAATGACGGTTCAGAGGAGGGCCACCCGATTCCTGTGATGCTGTTCCTGAACAGCCATGTTGCATGCACGGATGGAGATGGGTGGCTCTTTCTACAAGTCCTACGAACAGGGCATGACCGTCTTCATCTCCCTGTTGCGAGCCGTCAGTCTTGTCGGGACGGGCAAGCTGCCCATAATCGAGTTCAGGAGTCTGTTCCAGGTAGCTGCTGGCTTTTGCTACTTAACGCTGGATCAAAAGTCTGCTCTTGTGGCAATTGTCGCCGCGTTTGGGAAGGTAACGCGCATTCTCGATCGTGCATCCACCTTCCTGTAGACTTGGTTCGATCACGCTATTGTCGAGACCCTTAGAAATCTCGAAAGCCAATGTGACTTTACGCATTGTCTCCCCGATTGCGGAAGACCTATCATTCCGAGAGGAGGCCCATCCTGCAGGCTTCCCTCATTGTGCGCTCCGTTCGGGCTCGCGATGCTCCGCGGAACCAGCCTCCCCTGCCCTACGCAAAGGCAGAAAATCATCAGCCGTGATGGTTTCCTTCGCGAGCAGCATCTCCGCACCTTGGTCGAGATCAGCCCTGCTTGCCTTTAGAATGCTGAGCGCAGTGTGATAGGCGGCCGCCACGATGTCGCGTGCAGCCAAATCAATCTCCCGGATCGTAGCTTCCGAGGCATTCGGTCGATCGATGCCTTGCATCCCGAGGAACGACTGCGACGGAGCATAGGTCCGCAGGCCGGTCGCCTCTGCCATGCCGTATCGTGTCACCATCATGAGAGCGATGTCGGTCGCACGCTGCAAGTCATCTGCCGCCCCCGTCGAGGCATTCCCGAAGACGAGAGCTTCGGCTGCTCGCCCTCCCATCAGCACCGCAATCCGGTTGCGCAGGTCGCTGTCGGCGAGCAGGAAGTGATCCTCTGTCGGCCGCTGCATCGTGTAGCCGAGGGCGCCGACGCCACGCGGGATGATGGATACCTTGAGGACAGGATCGACACCGGGCAAGCTCGCGGCAACAAGCGCGTGCCCCATTTCGTGACAGGCGACCCTCTGGCGCTCTTCGTCGGAGAGCACGCAACTTTTCTTTTCGAGGCCAGCAACGATCCGTTCGATAGCAGTCGTGAAATCGTCGAACGCCACCTCCAGGGCATTGCGCCGGGTTGCGATGTTTGCGGCCTCGTTGACGAGATTGGCGAGATCGGCTCCCGTGAAGCCGATGGTCATTCCGGCAACGTCCTTGAGGTTCACTCGGGGCGCGAGTCGGATGTTGCGGATATGGAGTTTGAGAATGTCCGCTCGGCCACTTCGGTCGGGCCGGTCCACTAGAACCTGCCGGTCGAAGCGGCCCGGTCTTAGCAAAGCGGGATCAAGCACCTCAGGGCGGTTTGTCGCCGCCAGCAGGATGAATCCACTGGAAGGGTCGAATCCGTCAAGCTCCGCCAAGAGCTGGTTCAGGGTCTGTTCCTTCTCGTCATAGCCGCCAACGAGGCCGCCAGTGGTGCGGCTGCGTCCCAGTGCATCGAGTTCGTCGATGAAGATGATGCAGGGCGCCGCCTTGCGGGCTTGCTCGAACAGGTCGCGCACCCGCGCTGCGCCGACGCCGACGAACATCTCGACGAACTCCGACCCTGAGATCGAAAAGAAAGGGACGCCGGCTTCCCCGGCCACTGCTCGTGCAAGCAGTGTCTTTCCGGTTCCAGGCGGGCCCGCCAGAAGGATTCCCTTCGGAGCCCGCGCACCGAGCCGACAATAGGCTCTCGGATCTCTGAGAAAGCGCACGACCTCCTGCAGCTCGAATTTTGCCTCATCGACGCCAGCCACATCCTTGAAGGTGACCTTTGTGTCGGTCTCGACGTAGACTTTCGCCTTCGATTTGCCGATCGTCATCAAGCCGCCGAATCCTTGCCGCTCGGCCATTCGGCGGGACAGGAAGATACCGATAAGATAGAAGCTGACGATCGGCAGGACCCAGGCCAGGATCGTCCAAAACGGGCTTGGCGGCGCCGCCCCCGAGACGACGACCCCCTTGGCGGCAAGTTTGTCCACCAGATCCGGATCGACGCGCATCACGGTGAAAAGACGCCGCCCGTCGGGAAGAGGAGCTTTTAGCGTTCCGGTGATGGTGTCCGGGTCGACTGTGACCTCGGCGACCTTACCCTCTGAGACCAGCTCATCGAACTGGCTATACGAAATCGTGTCGACCTGCGTATAGGCAGTCCAGAGATATTGAACGGTCATGACGCCCAGGAACGCCGCGAAAGCATACCAAACGATCCATCTCTGGTTGCGGGCGCTACTGTCTATCATACTCCCTCCGAACCGGATCCGCGCTCGATCAGCCAATCGGCACCGGATTAGATGCTCCCCAAAACTTGGAGTTTCTCAACTGCCCTTCAGCCTGCGAGTTCTGACAGGTAGATCCGGCAACCTTGAACAAAGGGGAGAACGGAGCAGACGAGCAGCTGGTATAGCAAGGCCTCGGTTTCGGCTGGCCCAACCTGAAAGCTGCCTTCCGCCTGCAAGGGGGTGACTACTTTACAAACAGACCATTCCCGCGGGACGCGGGCCTGGCTCTGCAGAACCGGGTCTCTGTCAAATCTCACAGGCTGACACCGCGACGGGACCACCCAATGTTCTCGGGACGTGGATGCCGCCCGTGCGGCCGAACTCATTCATGGAGTGAATGCTATGTCAGACCCGAACTCTGTCCCGGTCCGGGCGCGCACCAAGCGGGGGCTTGCCTCTGTTGCGGCCATTGCCATCATCGCATCGGGTGCCATTGCCGGTACAGTGGGTTTTGAATCCCGGACACCGGCCTTCGCGCAAAGTGCGCCGGCTGCCACCGCCGCTCCAGCCCAAGCCGGAGTGCACGACCAGCTCCCGGCGACCTTTGCCGATGTGGTGGACAAGGTGAAGCCTGCCGTTGTTGCCGTGCGGGTCAAGGTCGAAGCTGCCAGCTCGGACGAGGACGGCCTCTCGTCGCGCGAGCTAGAACAGCTCCCGCCGCAGCTGCGCGAGTTGTTCCGCCGTTTCGGCCAGAGCAGAGAGCCGCAGGTCGGCATGGTGCTGGGCTCCGGCTTCTTCATCTCGACCGACGGCTACGTGGTGACGAACAACCATGTGGTCGAACAGAGTGGAACTGTCCAGGTCACGACCGATGACGGCCGCACCCTCGACGCGAAGGTGGTCGGCACCGACCCGAAGACGGACCTCGCGCTCCTGAAGGTGACCGAAGGTGGGAACTTTCCGTACGTGCGTCTTGCCAAGGCCACCCCGCGGGTTGGCGACTGGGTCGTGGCGATCGGCAATCCCTTCGGCCTCGGCGGCACCGTGACCGCCGGTATCGTGTCGGCCCGTGGCCGTGACATCGGCGAGAGCCAATACGACGATTTCCTGCAGATCGATGCGCCGATCAACAAGGGCAACTCGGGCGGGCCGACCTTCAACCTCAACGGCGAGGTGGTCGGGGTGAACACCGCAATCTTCTCACCTTCGGGCGGCAGCGTCGGGCTCGGGTTCGCCATCCCGTCCGACACGGTGCAGT
>NZ_JBVVAK010000181.1:0-13657 GCF_055792825.1 Microvirga sp. GN3 | reverse complement strand
CGCCACAGGTGGCCGGCCAGGTGACGGTAGCGGGGCTCGCCCAGACCGATCCGACCGCCGCTTTCGAATGCTCATCGCAACCTCCTCCTTCAGGGTGTTGCGACGACCATTTGAATCCGCCCAATACGTGTCGATAAAATACACCGAGCGCCTCGCCGAGGCGGGGATTGAGCCGTCGGTCGGCAGTGTTGGGGATTCGTACGACAATGCGCTGGCGGAAACCGTCATCGGCCTCTTCAAGACCGAAGTGATCCATCGGCGTGGTCCGTGGCGCTCCTTCGAAGCGGTGGAGTTCGCGACCCTCGAATGGGTGGATTGGTACAACAACCGGCGCCTGCTCGAGCCTATCGGCAGCATCCCGCCCGCCGAGGCGGAAGCCGTCTACTACGCCCAGCTTGAGGTCATGCCGATGGCCGCGTAAAATCCAAGCCAATCAGCCTCCGGAAAACTCGGCGCGGTTCACCGTCCTTCGGCCAGCCGAGCCAGCCGCCCCCGGTGCCGCCTCGTGCCGATCCGTGGGGTCAGCCCGCGGCACCGGCGCCTGGCTATGCCCAACTCGGTTCTGCGCAGCCCATGAGTGGGATGGCGCAGGGTGGCTCGGGCTTCCTCCGCTCGGCAGCAACCACAGCAGCGGGTGTGGCCGGCGGCGCACTCCTCTTCGAGGGCGTTCGGTCAATGTTCGGCCACGAGACCAGTAGGATCCTCGGCGGCACGGGCCAGACGCCGAGCATCAGCGAAACGGTCATCGAGAACAATTATGGCAGTGATCCAGCAACGGGCCAGACTGGCGCCAGCGACCAGGGCCGGGGAGCCGGCCCGCAGGATGCATCGAACTCTGATGGAGGCGGGCTGGATGTCGATTCCAACACCGACTTCGCGTCCGATGATGATTTCGGCAACGGCGAGGATACGGTCTGACCCGTGGTTCTCGCGAGGGCATCGTCACATTAACTGAATAGGATTGGGTGTCGCCGTATGAGGGGACATGAAGAAGTCCCGTCCTGCATTGTACGCCCGCCACCGCTTTCCCGCCGAGGTGATCAGCCTCGCAGTCTGGCTCTACTTCCGCTTTCCCTTGAGCCTGCGAATGGTCGAGGAGATGCTGGCCGCGCGTGGGATTGAGGTCAGCCACGAAACAGTTCGGCGCTGGGCTGAGAAGTTCGGACGGGAGTATGCCAACCGTATCCGCCGGCGCACTCCTCGGCCGGGCGATCGCTGGCATCTCGATGAGGTGGTGATCACCATTGCCGGAAAGAGGCATTGGCTCTGGCGGGCCGTGGATCAGGACGGCTTTGTTCTCGATGTGCTGGTCCAGAGCCGTCGCGATCGCAAAGCCGCCAAGCGCCTGCTGCGCAAGCTGTTGAAGAAGAGCGCCATGGCTCCGCGGGTGATGGTCACAGACAAACTCGGGTCCTACGGTGCGGCTCGCAAGGACATGGGCCTGCGCATCGAGCATCGGCACCACAAAGGGTTAAATAACCGGGCAGAAAACTCCCACCAGCCCACCCGCCGACGAGAGCGCCAGATGAAGCGCTTCAAGTCGGCCGGGCAGGCGCAACGTTTTCTCTCGATTCATGATCCGATCAGCAATCTGTTTCACCTGCGGCGTCATCAGTTGACTGCCACCACCTATCGCAGTGCTCGAAAGGAAGCCTTCGAGGCATGGGCGGATATCAGCTATGCGGCACTCGCCGTCTGAAATCGAGGCTCATCTCGTCCTGAATGCTGTTGAACGCTGGCTAATGTGACGATGCTGATCGGATTGTGCACGCATTGAATGCAGCGTAGCCCGACTTCAAGCGATGCGGACGGACTTCGGGCGTCCAAGGTCGAGCATGCGATTCAAGGCATGAATGGGGATGGCGACCTCGGTCGTACGACGCCGGTCTGTCCGTGAGCGTAAGCCATCCCCAATCACCCGTTTGAAGCGGCTGATGGAGGTCTCCACCAGAGCCCGACGAGTGTACCCGGACCGCTTCTGCCAGTTCGTCCGTCCATGCTCCGCGATGCTTTGGAGATGTCGATCGCGCTGGGTCGGGGAGGTCTCTACATCCTCACTCAGCACCGCCGTTTCTCGCGGCGGGACGATGACTTCAGCATCAGGATGGCGCTGGGTGACAGTGCTATAGATGCCGGCCTGATCGTAGGCTCCATCACCAGTGAGTGAGGCGAGCGAGCCTGTGATCTGGTCGAACAAGGGCCCAACCTGCGAGCCATCATCGACATCGCTCGTGGTCAGTTCTGAGGCAAGGATCTGCCCGGTCTCGGCGTCGACCCCGATGTGCAGCTTGCGCCAGGACCGCCGTCTGCGAGTGCCGTGCTTCTCGATCCGCCACTCGCCGGGTCCGCACAGCCGCAGGCCTGTGCTGTCCACCAGCAGGTGAACAGGTCCTCTGGATTGGGGACATGGTCCTGGTATCTCCAAAGTTTCGGCACGCCGGCTCAGGGTTGAATGGTCCGGGACAGCCAGGTCCAGACCGAGGAGTTGGAGGATCGAGCCGATCAGGCCCTCGGTTTGACGCAGCGCCAACCGAAACACCGCCCGCAACGTCAACGCCGTCCTGATCGCCCGTCCTGATCGCCAAAGCCGAATAGTGAGCTTGACCACCGCGGGTGGTGCGAGGCTCAGCCTGCCAAGCCGCAATCGCTTTCTCGGTGAACCAGACGGTCAGGCTTCCCCGCTTGCGCAGGGCTGCATCGTACTCCGCCCAATTCGTCACCCGGTGCCGCTGCTTGGAGATGTGGTGACGGCGAGCGGCATTGGCCTTGAAGGGCACGGTGGAAATCCGAGATCAGGAGGGCACAGTCCTCATGCGATCCAGCTTCGGCTGCCAAGTCGCTCATCCGTGCAACAAGGCGACTGTCCATGAAAAACCCGCCGCACGGCGGGTTTGGGGTCTTTGTCGTCCGTCCGGTATCGATCCGGAGATGGATCCTAAAGCTCAAGGAGTTGGCGAAGCCTCTCGAGGCGTTCCATCGCCACAACGCCATCCGTGATGGTTGGCGCTGCAGATGCCTCCCCGCGGAATAGCTTCACGGCATCGGTCAGCAGTGCGTGATAACCTTTGTGATCTTCGTTGGCTGCTGCCGTGAAGTTGGGCTTCCATATCAATGTATCGACATCTTCGCTCAACGTTGCCGCGAGATCATCGGTCTTGAACGGGGGGTTGCGGTTCCACCGGACCTCGATGACGTCATCGACCTCGAGCCGCTGATGGTCGCCCATCAGCTCGATGCGCTCGACGGGCGTGCCGCGCGACTGGATCGTTCCCATGGCGATGGTGCCGATGGCACCGCACTCGAAGCTGAGGTCCACGTGGTAAAGGATCCGCCCCGGAGCCGCCTCGACTTTGCGGGCATTCATCTCGCGCACGGGCGAGACGAAGAACGACACAAGATCCATGTAGTGGACGCAGTGGTGCAGGAAGAAGCCCGAGTAATCGACATTGCCGGCGAAATAGGTCGGAGCCGTCATGTAGTAGCCGGTCAGGCCCAAGACCCGTCCGAAACGTCCAGACTCGATAATGTTGTGGGCGATTCGGTTGCCGATTGAATAGCGCTTCATGAACCCGAGGACCAGCGGCTTGCCGCTACGCTCGGAGGCCTTCAGAAGCTCCCGGGCTCCCTCCGCCGTTGCAGCCGGCGGCTTTTCCATGAAGACCGGAAGGCCGCGCTCGAGCGCAGCCTTGCCGAAGGCCAGGTGCTGGTCAGGACCAACGGCCATGCCCACTACGTCGATGCCTGGGGTGTTGATGAGCTCGTAGGCGTTTGAAGCCAGATTCTTCACCCCGAACTGCCGACCTGCCTGGGCCAGCCGCGTTCCGTCGACATCGCACAAGGCGATGATCTCGACATCGTGGCGCACAAGCTGAGGGAGCAGCATCTGGGTTGCGTGCGTGCCGCAACCAATCCAGCCAATTTTAAGGGTCATCGCCGATATCTCGTCAGGTTCAGGTGGGACTTCAGGAAGGAGATGCTGTCGGCGAGCCGCTCGCTTTCGTCCTCATGTGGCGGGCGCCACTGGGCGAAGGGCACACCGAAGCGGTCGTCGTTGCGGCGGAAGGGCTCGAGCGAGATTGGCCCCTGATATCCTACATCATTGAGTGCGCGGCAGACCTCGACCCAGTCGGTGGACCCAGTCCCAAGGAAGCCGCGATGGTTCTCGTTTGCCTGGAAGTGGATGGTACGAGAGCCCGCGAGGCGAATAGCCTCCGGGATCGAGGCTTCTTCCATGTGCATGTGAAACGTATCGAGCATCAAACCGATCGCCGGGTGGTCGACGGCGTCAAGGAGTTCAATGGCTTGCTGGGTGGTGCAAAGCACATCGCTCTCGAAGCGGTTGAGAGGCTCGACAGCAAGCTGAATGCCAACCGAGGCGGCATGATGCCCAGCCTTCTGAAGGCCGATCACGCAACGCTCTTTACGGGCAAGCCTTTCGTTCTCCTCGACCGGAGCGGGCGGGCGGCCGGCGAAGACCAATGGGTTGCCGGTCAGGGGACCACCCACGATCTTAGCGCCCAGGGCCGCGGCACCGTCGGCGGCATAGCGCAGATAATCGATCCCTGCCTCGTGGGCTATTCGATCCTCGCTCGCCAGGTTGCGCTGGAGATCGACCCGCGCTGCCAGAACCACGGCAAGATCGGCATCCTCAAGGGCGCGGCGCGTGGCGCTCAGATCGATCTCGCCTGGCTCGGGAACCAGGAGCTCAACGAAGTCGAAGCCGAGAGACTTCATACGCCCGAAGAGCGGAAAGTGCTCGGCCGTGAATGGCCGGGCGTACTGCATAGATATAAGACCAATGGGGTTCATAATCGTCCTTGCTTTGAACTCGTGATTTTGGATCAGCCTTTGACAGCGCCCTGCGTGAGCCCGCCGATCAGCCGGCGCTGGGCGATGAGAAACAGGATCGTGGCCGGCAGGGCGCCCACCACGCCGCCTGCGGAGAGCAGTCCCCACTCGATCTGGTACTCGCCGATCAAGGTCTGGATGGCGACAGTGACCGTGCGGACGTTCCGCCCGCCGAGCGTGAGGGCATAGAGATATTCATTCCAGGCGGTGATGAAGATGTAGATACCAGTCGAGATGATGCCGGGCATCGCTAGAGGCAGAATGACCCGCCTAAGCGCTTGAAGACGGCTGCAGCCATCCGTCATCGCAGCCTCGTCGAGACTTTTCGGGATCGCGTTGATGTAGCTCGTCAGCATCCAGACGGAGAACGGGATAGCCACCGTCGCATTGGCAATAATGAGAGCTGCGTGGGTGTCGAGAAGACCTAAGCGCCGCATCATGACGAAGAGCGGGAGGATCAGCAGGACCACCGGGAACATGTTCACCAGTAGGAACTGCATCATCAGCACCCGACGGCCGGCGAAGCGGAACCGCGAGAAGGCATAGGCTGCGGTAACCGAGACGAAGAGGCCGAGCACGGTTGTCCCTGTCGCGACGATGAGGCTGTGGCCCATATTGCCGAGGAACGAGGTTCGGGAGATAAGGCGCAGATAGTTTTCCAGCGACCAGCTAACGGGACTTATCGCGACGCCCAAGGCGGCGAGCCTCTCCTGTGGCGTAAAGGACGTCAAAAGCATCCATAGGAACGGTCCGAGGGCCAAAAGAACGATGCCAAGCGCCGGAAGGTCTGTCGTCAAGATCCGCCGCGTTAAAGTTTGCTTGCCGATCATCGCTCCACCTCCTGCGACGTGCGTGCAATGTAGAAGGCGACGACAATGCCCAGCAGGAGCGTGAACATCACGGCGATGGTGGTGCCGTAGCCGAAGTCGAGGTTCTGCCGTGCCTTGACAAAGGCATAGAGAGGTAGCGTCTGGGTCGCATAGCCGGGGCCGCCGCCGGTCATCACGAAGATCACATCGATGGAGTTGGCAACCCAGATGATGCGCAGGAGGCCTGCGGTCGCGAGCACGCCGGCAATCCCCGGCAAGGTCACGTGACGGAACTGCCGCCATGCGCTTGCGCCGTCAATGGATGCGGCCTCGTAGCGGCTTTTGGGGATGCCCTGGAGACCGGCAAGGATCATGACCGCAAAGAACGGGAAGCCCTGCCAGGTGAGGGTCACAACGACCGCGTAAAGGGCTTTGTCAGGATCGGCGAGCCACGGAATCGCGGACTGAATGATCGACAGGCGCAGCAGGATCTCGTTCAGGACGCCGGTATTGGCATCGTAGATCCAGCGCCACATCAGTGCGATCACAACACTTGGCAGCGCCCACGGGATGATCAGCAGGGCTCGGGCGAGCCCGCGCCAGGGGAATTGGCGGTTGAGAATCAGGGCTGCAATCAGTCCAAGCCCCATCTGCAACGGGACCGTCAGGCCGATCCAAATGGCCGTATGCTTGAGGGTGATCCAGAAAACCGGATCCTGGACAAGCTTGATGTAGTTGCCCAAGCCCACAAAGCGGGCGGCATTGGGCCTGAACAGCACGAATTCGTACAGGCTCGTGATGACAGCCTCGATCATCGGCAGGAAGACAATCACGACTGTCACCAGGACGGCCGGCGTGAGCAACCCGTAAGGAAGCAGGCGGTTGCGCCACGTGCGCGCCGGCGCCGCATGGTCCGGCAAGGCTGCGGAAAGGGACATGGGCCAAATCTCTTGCGATGCAGGACGGGCTGCGCCCCGTAGGGCGCAGTCGCAGCGAAGCGATTACTGGGACGCGAGGAGCGTCTCGATTTCCTTCATCATCTGCTCCGCAGTGATCTGGCCTGTCAGCGCCCGCTGCATGGTGGTCGGCCACACGGTATTCACGAAGTCGGCCGTGGCCGACGTTTGGGGCAGGACCGCCGCGAACGGCAACGAGGCAACCGTCGCGTCGACGAAGCGCTGCTCGTGCAGCTTCCAGTTCTTAGATCCGCTCTTCGTGACGGTTAGCTGGCCCGTCGCCTGATTGAAGAGGACATTGTTCTCCCCTTCGGCGAGGAATGAGATCCACTTCCAGGCGGCATCCTTCGCACTGGAAGAGGAGAAGACAGCCAGGGACTCGTCGCCATAAGACGTCCAGGCTTTCTCACCGCACTTGGGAACGGGAGCCGCTGACACCTTATCGCCAAGCGCCTTCACGATGTCGGCCGATGAGCCGATATGGTGAATGGTCATGGCCGTCTTGCCGCTCTTGAATGCGCCCAAGATTTCCTGGAAACCGTCGTTCGGAGCGGATGGTGGGAAGACCTTGTGCACTCGGTGCAGATCGATCAGCCATTGATTGGCCGCGATCGCTTCCGGCGTCGTGAGGCCCCCCTTTTCGAACTTGGCGCCTTTCGAGAAGACGAAGGTACCCCACTGATCCCAACCACCCTTACCGCCGCGGAAACCGAATCCGTATTGGTCCGGCGCCTTGGTAAGCGTCTTTGCCGCGTTGAGGAACTCTTCGCAGGTTTTCGGCGGCTCGAGGCCGGCAGCCTTGAACAGGTCGGGGCGGTAGTAGAGGTAGAGCACCACATACTGAATCGGCAGATAGTACCGCTGGCCATCCGGGCCCTTATTGAGGGTGAGCAGATTATCGAGAAGGTCGGCCTTGCCGGTCCACTTCTCGATCCGGTCGCCGATCGGCTCCAATGCACCCATTTCCACAAGGCGCGGCTGGGCAAAGAGCTTCACCATCGCTGCATCAGGCGCATTGCCGCCGACGATGGACGTGTAGAGATTGTCGTAGTAACTGTTCCATGGGATGTTCTCGGCTTCGATCTTGATCCCGGGATTCTGCGTCTGGAATTTCTCGACCAGCTTCGACATCGGGTTGTCCGGATTGTCGAAATGATACCAGAAGCGCACCGTTTCCGCCTGTGCGCCGCCTGTGAGGGCCAAGCCAGCCGCGAGGCTGCAGACTGCCAAAAGTTTCTTCATCAGCTTCTTCATCGTTTCCTCCGTTGCAGTGACTGGTCTTTTTATCCGTTGGTCTGTGCCAACTTTCGTGCGGCGGCCCCAGCCGCGGCCAAGGAATCCCGCGCCGCCTGAAGCGACACAGTCATTTGTAGAAATCCGTGCACGACACCTGGAGTGACAGTCACGGGATCGTCTCGTCCCAACTCGCGCAATCGCTGGCCGAGAGCGAGCGTGTCGGACAGGAGCGGATCGATTCCCGCTGCGTGCAGCCACAAGGGAGGAAGGGCCCGGAGCTCGGCATCCGAAGCCTTCAAGGGGGAGGCAAACGCCTTGTGCCGGTCCTCTTCGTTCGGAACATACCAATCCCAATAACGCTTCATCTTCGCACTGGTCAGGCCTGGCCCCTCCGCAAAGCGGATATGGGAGGGCGATGTGTTCTCGCCCGCGTAGACACCATAGAAAAGAAGGGCTCCCTTTGGGAGCTTGCGCCCTGAACGCTGCTCATGAATCATTGCTGCAAGCGCGAGATTGGCGCCTGCGGAGTCGCCCGACACCAGGAGCGGTCCTATCTCAAGCCCTAAGGACGATGGATCCGATGTTAGCGCGCGCAGGACTGTCACAACATCCATGAGGCCTGCGGGATAGGGGTATTCTGGTGCGAGTCGGTAATCCGGCACCACGACCGCCATGCCCGTTTCAATAGCAAGAACACGCGCGCATCGTTCATGGGTCTCGGGGCTGCAGAAGGCAAATCCCCCGCCGTGCACAAAGAGAAGGGTGCCACTTATGCGGCCTTTGGGAACCAGCACCTTGGTGCGGCACTCGGCCGATCCGAGTTCGAGATCGGCGGGGACGTGATACTCCCGACTATCCGCCATGGCAGGAAGATCGACGTTCCAGCGCCGGTTGCTCTTTGCCGCCTCTGCGCGCCCCTCGGCGGCGGGGAGCAGCGTTGGATCGGACTGAGGTCCGTCTTCCGCCAGGACGCGTTGCATGAGCGCGGCCATGTCGGGCGACAATTCGGCGGAAAGGTCCTCTGGGCGCGCGTGCATCACTGCTCTCCGTGCGTGAAAACTGCGGGACCGAGATCCACGATCGTGGCGATGTGGTGCGCCAGCGCCTGTGCGGCTGTAGCCCCATCCGCGCGCTCGACTGCCTCGAGAATCGAGTAATGGCGTCGGGCTGTTGCCACCAGATCCCGCTCTCCAGTGGACTGGGAGATCTTGAAACGATGGTTGTGAACGAGGCACCGGTGCAGAATCGGCTCAAGGGCCGGGAGATTGGCATCCCGCAGCAGACGGCGATGAAAGTCCCGATCGTGCTCGGCAAGCTTGTACTCGTCGCCTGCCAGAGCCGCCTCCTCCATCGCGCCGATCAGCCTTTTGAGATCGGCAACGAGCGTTCGACTCGGCCGCTGCAGGGCCCTGACGACGGCGCGGCATTCGATGGATTGACGGAGCCGGAACATTTCAACGGCTTCATCCGCCGTGCAGTCGGCGACCCGCGTGCCGCGATGCCCCTGCCGTATGACCAGACCCTCCTCTTGCAGCTGGAGGAGCGCCTCCCGCACTGGCCCCTGGCTGCATCCAAAGACTCCGGCGAGTTCGAGCTCAATGAGCGGTTCCCCCGGCGTCACCCCGCCCAACATGATCTCCCGCTTCACGGCCTCATAGACCTCACCGGATTTTGCTGGCCGAGGGGCAGAGGCTTGGTGAGACCGTTGGAGGTTGAGGCTTACCATCATCATCTTGCCGCTGTTGCACTCCGCCATGAATATCATTATCAATAATGGTAATCAACCGGGATCAGCTTAGGTCTGCTGATGGAGGAGACGGAAATGGCCCAGATCAGGCTTGAGCAGCTCAAGAAGAGTTACGGGAGCGTCGATGTGGTCCACGGGATCGATCTCACCATCGGTGATGGCGAGTTCCTCGTGCTGGTGGGGCCTTCCGGGTGTGGAAAGTCCACCCTGTTGCGGATGATCGCCGGCCTTGAAGAGATCACATCGGGTACGCTGCGCATCGGGAACACTGCGGTAAACGATCTACCCCCGGCCGATCGCAATATAGCGATGGTGTTTCAAGATTACGCGCTCTACCCGCATATGAGCGTGAATGACAACATGGCTTTTGGCCTCAAGATGCGCAATGAACCCGCCGATCAGATCAAGAAGCGGGTCGCCGCTGCTGCGGATGTTCTCAAGATCACGCCTTTCCTGGACCGGTTGCCGGGACAACTCTCGGGTGGTCAGCGTCAGCGCGTTGCGATGGGTCGGGCGATCGTCCGTGAGCCAGAAGCGTTCCTTTTCGACGAACCTTTGTCAAACCTGGATGCGGCCCTGCGGGTGGAAATGCGCCTTGAGATGGCTAAACTTCATCGTCGCATGCGGGCTACGACGGTCTACGTGACCCACGACCAGGTTGAGGCCATGACACTGGCCGACCGAATCGTTGTCATGAACGCCGGGCGCGTGGAGCAAGTCGGCCAACCGCTTGATCTCTATCATCGTCCGCAGACGCTGTTCGTTGCTCGTTTTATCGGCAGCCCGACTATGAACACGTTCAATGTGCAGGCTGAGCAACGACCCGGTGTCCTTGGTCTGCGCCTCCAGACAGATAATGTCATCGAGATTCCGGCGTCCTCGCTTCAGAATTCTGGAGATGGCTCGCCCATCACGGTAGGCGTTCGGCCCGAGGATTTGGACGTCTGCGATCCCGACAAGGCATGGCTCACGGGCGAGATTGTTGTCGTCGAGCGACTTGGCGGGCAGACCTATGCCTACCTCGATGTCGGAGGTGATCGCCTCCTGACCGTAGAACTGCCGCGGTCGAGTGAGGTGAGGCCTGGAACTGTTTTGTCTGTTGCAGGCAAGGCTGATTCCCTTCACGTCTTTGCTGAAAATGGCGGCCGTCTGAACTGAGATTAGGCGTTGGACTTCCTACCGTTCGTCAAGCGACTGATAAGGATTGGGGCGCTGTGTCGCTGGCTGCCCCGGCGGGCGGCATGCTGAGTTTGGGATCGAAGGTGGTCTGGTGTCTGAGGAGCGCACAGGCGACCCCGAGCAGCCGGTCGGCGACGCCTCGCAAGGCACGTCCATAAGAGTGCCCTTTTCCCGCAAGGCGGTGTAGCGGATGCGGCTCTTTGGATCGGTCTGGACGGCGGAACGCGCCCAATGAAAGACAGCATTGCGCAGTCGCTCGTGAGCGGCATAGCGCATGACAACAATATGGGACTTGCCACTACGTTTGGTGACCGGCGCGACCCCGGACAAGGTCCTGAGGGCTGGATAATCGCGACAGCTGATCGACCCAGAAGCCTCGGAGAGCAAGATGGCCAGGGTGATCCGTCCTACCCCGGGCAGGGACCGCAGGATCGCTCCATCGGGCAGCCGATTATTCTCTGCACCGGAGGCTGTCGTGCTCACGACCGTGCAGAGCTCATCGAGCTTTTGTTTCGTGAGTTCGAGTTCGCGATTGGCTATCCGCAGCCGAGTGATCAGAGAGCGCAGATGAAGAACAGCCGCCTCGGTGACACCAAGGGCCACCGTGGGGGCAGGCTGGCGCAGGATGCCAAACACCGTCGCGGCATCCACCTTGCGGATGCGGTGTTGTTTCAGGAGGTGCGCAATTGTGGTTTGGCGCAGGCGCGCTGCTTTGGCCGGTGTTGGAGCGAGATTCCACAGAGCCAGGACCCACTCGGCTGCAATATCCTCAGTGAACTCAAGCAGCTGCGGGTAGTAGCGCCAGAGCTGATGGCGAACCCGATTGCTTAGTCGCACCCGTTCCTGCTGGAGCTCCTCGGCCAGGCGCGACCACTCGCGCAGCTCGATCACCACTGGGGCGCTCATCTCGATACGCCGGTAAAGATATTGATCGGTGCGCAGCCCCGCCGCCGCAATGCGGGCATCCCGGCGATCGTCCTTTGCGCCGGCGACACTGAAGCGGTCACGCAGGCGGTCGAGCTGCTTGGGGTTAATGGCGTGAACTGCAAAGCCGCGGTCCAACAGGGTGTCGACGACGGGCCCATGCGGGACCTCAATGGCGACGGCGACAGCACTGGGATCGCCTACCAGAGCCACGAGCCAGTCACACAGCAGAGCCAGACCCGAGCCTCCGTGCGGGAACTCCCGCTCGCCGACGACTGCGCCCGCCGCATCGAGCAGACAGACTTGATGCGTCTGCGAGCCCCAGTCGACTCCGGCAAACCAGCTCAATCTCTCTTCAGTCATGTTTCTTGCCCTCCGGTGAAGACGGGCCGCCACGACGCTTGCCGATCCCTGTACTGGCGCTCACAGGCGCAACTTCCTACTGGGCATCCGTCGTGGCCAACCCACCGGGGCACAAGTCCAACGCTGGTGCTCCTGGCACGAGTGCATAAATAGTTGCTCCCAGCAGGTTGGCCCGCACGACCAGCTTACATTGGAGCTGGCCGTGCGCCTCCTTGGTACAGGTGCATGAATCGTTAGCGGTGCTTGTGTAGTCGAGCGGTCATCGAAATAGCTTGTTGGTCGCCGCCATGCCTTTCAAACACAATGCTGCCCGCCGCCATCGTATCGGCACGATGACGTTCAAGGTGGCGAATTGGGCGGAATATGAGGCAGGTCTTCGCCGGCGTGGCAGCCTGACGCTGTGGATGACCGCGGAGGCGCTGTCGTCTTGGCAAGCGGCGAAGCGGACGACGCGCGGCGGGCAGCCGCGCGATTCCGATCTGGCGATCGAAACGGCCCTGACCGTTGGCCTGGTGTTCGGCCTGCGGCTGCGCCAGACGGAGGGCTTGCTGGCATCGGTGCTTGCGTTGATGGGATTGGATCTCGCCGTGCCTGATCACACCACCCTCCGCCGGCGAGCATGGACCTGGCAATCACCTGAAGGACGGCAGGGTCACCGGATTCCAGGAGAAGGGCCTGTTCACATCCTCAGCGACAGCACCGGGCTCCAAGTCTACGGCGCCGGCCCATGGCGGGAGGAAAAGCACGGCGCCAGGTCGCGGAGGGGATGGCGCAAGCTGCATCTGGCGCTGGCTGCCGACAGCGGCGAGATCATCGCCCATATCATGACCGATCAGGACACCGGCGACGCCACACAGGTGGAGCCGCTGCTCGACCAGATCGACCTCCCGATCGGCCAGTTCACCGCCGATGGCGCCTATGACGGCAAACCGACCTACGACGCCGTCACCAGCCACAGCGCCAATGCGGCGGTCGTCATTCCGCCGCGCGCCAACGCGGTGGAAAGGCCGGACACCGAGCCCTCCAGTCAACGCGACCGCCATATCGCGGCGATCGTCACCGACGGCCGGATGACATGGCAAGCCGTCACGGGTTACGGCACACGGTCTCTGATCGAGAGTGCAATCGGCCGAGACAAGGCCATCATCGGGAGACGGTTGAGGGCGCGGTCGTTCGGCGCCCAGCAGACAGAGACCGCCATCGGCCGCATCGTCCTCAATCGTAGGTTGTGTCGCAAACCCGGATAGGAGACGTGAAAGGGACAATCGCTTGGTAGCGCGCTCATGCGGCGAGCAGGTCAAACTGCTCCGCCAGTGACGGTCGCGAGGTGCAGGCGTATTTCGCCTGTCCCTTGCGCATCATGTGGATCATCTCAATCCCACACAGGATCGCATGGGCACTGCTCGTGGACTTGAACCCGAGCATCGGCCGTATCCGCCTCTTTATCGCACGATGATCCTGCTCGATACGGTTGTTATCGGGCATGCTTTTCCTCGGCACCATCGGCGCGTTGGCGCAACCAACTCGGCGGCTGTATCCTGGGGTGACCGGGACAGGGGTGTCGGGAGCACGTGATGTGGGCAGGCCGATCTATC
>NZ_JBVVAK010000180.1:0-13883 GCF_055792825.1 Microvirga sp. GN3 | reverse complement strand
CCCGAGACAGTGCTATGGCCGGCTGCGCAACCCCGGCCAACTCCGCCGGCCACCCCAGCCGTAGCGCCACGACCGATCATGCACTAACATTGACACCGGACCACCTCGTGGGGGCTGGCCATGACCCTTGGCGATAGTCAGGAGATTAGGAACGATATCAGCTTCGGTACAGACGAAGAGCGGTCCGGTGCGGCCGACTCCGGTAATTACCTCGTCGGTGATGAACAGGATGTCCAGCTCGCTGCAGAGATCGCGCATTGCTTTCATCCAGCCCTTCGGTGACACCAGCAGGTCACTTGAGCCCTGGATCGGTTCGGATAAAATGCCGCCACGCGCTTGGCGCGGTTTCCTCTGCCTTCCGGCGCAGGGCCTGCTTCGAGGCGGCGATAACCGCTTGCGATCGGTGCCCACCGGATTGCGATGGGCACAGTGCGATGGGATCTGTGCTGTCAGTCGTACGGGATGTCGCAACCCGCGTGGAAGGCCGGAAGCGCCGTATGCCCAGCGCCCACGGTCGAGAAACCATGATAGCCCTGTTCGATCGAGATGGACTGGTCTTTCTGCGGTGATCCCTTGGCATAAAAAATAATAGCGGATGAAGCGGACGGTGCTGTAGATCGCATCAGATCCGCCAAGGCTGAAATAGACGTGGTTCAGATCGCCGGGCGCCGGCTCGGCTAGTCCCGCAGCGGGCCGGATTGCCGGCTCCCAGCCAAAGCCGAAATATGCCGTGGAGTAGAGCAATTCCCGCATCTGCCATGCCACGGCCTCGCAGATGCTGGCATGTGACGATAGTCACATTCACGCACCAGAACCCGGCAAAAGCCGTCGATGAGTTGGCGGCCGGTCATTCATATGGTTACGGTTGCGCCGGAGGCCGAGGATAAGGACGCGTTATTCCTTCAACTCCCACTCTCTACTTCCCCTAGTGCAGAATCCCGGCGTGGCGCATCGCATCAGTGATTGCTCTTTGAACAGGTGGGCTGACCCCCACGAGAGGAAGGCGCAAGTCGCCACGGAGTTTACCGAGTTGAGCCAAAGCGAATTTCGCGCCGGCCGGACTAGTCTCGAGGAACAGTGCGTGGTGCAGGGGCATCAATCGATCTTGAAGAGCCAAGGCGGCGGCGTAATCGCCGTTCAGGCATGCTTGCTGAAATTCAGCACACAGCCGGGGAGCAACATTTGCGGTCACGGAGATGCAGCCGTGACCACCATGGGCCATATAACCCAAGGCCGTCCCATCTTCGCCGGTTAGAAGATTAAACTCTTTGCCGCAGGCCATCCGCTCGAGCGACGGACGCAAGAGATTGCCTGTAGCATCCTTGACACCTTTTACGTTCGGGCAATCATTGAAAATGCGGGCGAGCGTTTCGACCTGAATATCGATCACACTTCGCCCCGGAATATTGTAGACGATGATCGGGAGCGATGCCTCGGCGTCGATTGCCTTGAAGTGCTGATAAATCCCCTCTTGTGTAGGCTTGTTATAGTATGGGGACACGATCAACAATCCATCCGCGCCAGCCTCTTGAGCGTGGCGCACGAAGTCGATTGCTTCCTCGGTGCTGTTGGAGCCTGCTCCGGCAATGACGGGAACACGACCTCTGGCAGTTGCGATTGCGATCTCCACGACTTGCTTGTGCTCGGCATGGCTGAGGGTTGGGCTTTCCCCGGTGGTTCCGCAAGGGACAAGCCCAGACGAGCCCTCGGCGATCTGCCATTCAATGAGGCTGCGAAGTGCAGCCTCATCAACTTTCCCATCAGCGAACGGCGTGACGAGCGCGGTGATGGATCCTTTGAACATCGTTAACTCCCGGAAGCACTGATTGGCTGAGATGGAGGAAGCGGCGCCTGTCACCGCTTCAGCCGATTGATGCAGACGACCTTCGGCTGGGTCATGTCTTCGTAGGCGAACCGAACACCTTCCCGTCCCATGCTGCCGTACTTGAAGCCGCCAAAGGGCATCGCGTCGAATCGATAGTCGGACGAGTCATTGATCATGATACCTCCGGCGTCGATTTGGTTGGCGGCATCAAGAGCCCCCTCCAGGTCGTTGGTGAAGATACCAGCGTGGAGGCTGTATTCCGGGCTGTTTGCCAGCTGGATTGCCTCATCCAGTTCGTCGAACTGCTGCAGGATGACAATCGGTGCAAAGACCTCCTCATTCCAGATGTCGCACGCTGCTGGAACGTTCTCCAGGACTGTTGGGAAGTAGAGATTGCCGGAGCGCTTGTGCCCGCAAAGGAGCGTCGCGCCAGCTGTGATTGCGCGCTCGACCATGGTCGCTGCTCGGTCGACCGCCTTCTCCGAAATCATCGGCCCCACGTCAGTATCTGCTTCCATCGGATTGCCGGTCTTGAGCTTGGCAGTCTGAGCCACGAACTCGGTCTTGAACCGCTGATAAATCGGTCGCTGGACCAGAATCCGCTGCGTGCCGATGCAGTTCTGGCCCGCCGCCCAGTAGGCCCCTGATACGCACCCTTCAACAGCCGCGTCAAAATCGCTATTCTCCATGACGATAACCGGTGCATTTCCACCGAGATCCATCGCGAGCTTCTTGATACCGGCACTTTTCGCGATGGCCTCGCCGGTCGCAAAACCACCTGTGAAGGAGATCATCCGAACGTCCTTGGCCGAAACGAGCGCTTTGCCCAGGTCCGCTCCGCCGATAGCTACCGTGATGACTTCGTCCGGCAACCCGCTTTCGAGCAACACTTCCACCAGCTTGATGGCCGAGAGAGGCGTAAGCTCCGAGGGCTTCAGGAGTATCGCATTGCCACCGGCGAGCGCGGGGCCGAGCTTGTGGGCCACGAGATTGAGCGGGTCATTATAAGGCGTGATCGCAGTGACGATGCCCAGCGGCTCCCGGGTGTACCAGCCTTGACGGGATTCCGAGCCGGCATAGGAATCGAAGGGGATCACCTCGCCAGCATTCCGCTTTGCTTCGTCCGCCGAGAGCTTCAACGTATTGACACACCGCGTAGCCTCTTTGCGGGCTTGGGTGATCGTCTTTCCCGCTTCCCGCACGACAAGAAGGGCAAATTCCTCCTTGCGGGCTTCAACGGTCGCTGCCGCCTTTTCAAGAATTGCGGAGCGCTTATGACGGGGCAGGGACCGTGCGATCTGCGCACCACGATTGGCGCGCTCAAGCAGCAGGTTCAAGCTGTCGGCACTGGTCTCAGAGACTGTTCCGACAAAGCTGCCGTCGAAGGGATTGCTGATGATGATCTCGTCTACGGACGTCTTCTTGCTGAGGGCGAGGCTCTGCATCATGCGGCCTCCTTCGTAGCGGTGGCCGCCTGGGCGTTGTGGATGGCGACAATATCGGACAGCAGCGCGTAAGCGGTCTCAATGCGGCCGGCGCCAGGGCCGGTGATAGTGACAGAGCCGAGTAGTTCAGTGTTAAGCGATACTGCATTGGTCGCGCCGTTTACACCGGCGAGTGGATGCTCGAGCGGAAGCTGCTTCGGAGAAACGCTGCCCGTTACCGTCCCGTCGGCATTCCGGACCGCCGATCCGATCAACTTCCAACGGCTGTTTGCTTTTGCCGCTGTTTCGATATCGGAAAGCGAAAGCTTGGAGATGCCCTTGCATGTGACCTCGTCGGGCTTGAGGCTTGCTCCCAACAGCTCGTTTGCCAGGATCACCACCTTGAGGCGAACGTCAAACCCTTCGACATCGGCGGTTGGATCGGCTTCCGCATAGCCGAGCGTCTGGGCTTCCTTGACCGCAGTGGCGAAGTCAAGGCCATCCTCCATACGGCCGAGGACAAAGTTTGAAGTACCGTTCAAGATCCCCTCGAAGCCCTTCACCTCAGCTCCGGCAAGCGTCTTTTCTGCCATGCGGATGACAGGGGTGCCACTCATGACGGAGCCCTCATATTCGAAATGAACGCTCTTTGCCTTTGCAAGAGCCTTCAGTTCCTGCGCAGCGATCGCGACCGGCCCTTTGTTCGTGGTGACGACATGCTTGCCGGACTGCAGGGCCCAGCGGCAGTGCGAAACAGCTGGCTCGCCGTCCTTCGGGTTTGTAAATGTTGCTTCCACGATGATGTCAGCAGGCGCCGTCTTGATGATTGTTTCGTTGTCGGCTTCCGCACTGCCGCCAGAGAGCTGTCCAAACCCGCCTTTTGCGAAGTTCGCTTCAACGAGGGTTTTGGCATCAAGCCCGTTCGGCGAAATAACGGAACCGAGATAGAGGTCGCTGACAGCAACAATGTTCAGGCGGAAGCCGAGGTCTCGTTCCCAGAGCGGATTCTTCGTCGCAATGAGTTCGGCCAAAGCGCGATTAACGCCACCAAACCCGATAAGAGCAATGTTGTAGATTGTCATTGGATCCTCCGGTGAAGCATTCTTCTCCGCAATGATGAGATGCGGATCGCTCAGTCGGAACGGCACAAACAGACCAATCTACCGTGCGTTTTGCTCATAGCGCCGCCGCCTTGCATGGTGGCCCGGGGTTGAAGATTGAGAACACTGAATCGTCACCAGGACGGCAAGCTGCAACATACAATGAAGATGCTATCCCAAGCGAGCATCTGGAGAACGATGCTGCCGCGCCCGGAAAGCCAGAAAGCCGCCCTTCGGTGGTCTGCTAACTGACGCGTGGAAAAAACTGAAATGCACCACCCTCCGCAGACACAGGCGCCGGCTGGGGTGCTTGTATCTTCAGCTCAACGCATGGCCGGCCAAGCCATAGATCCAGGGCTCGTTTTCTTTTCGGTTCAGGAGCCGGCGGCCCTTGGACATGGTCGTATCCGTCTCGGAAACGGCGAGTCGGCACTGCTGCAGAAATTCGGCAAACGCCGCCCTGTCACGCGTGTCGATGCGAGCGAACTGTCCTTCAAGCCCCTTCAGATGCGCGGCTGTGAGTTGGATTGCGTCATGATCATTGCTTGCCACTATCGGGCCGACTACATGGCCGCGCCCGAACTCGCGACACATGGAATAGCCGACAATTTCGTCACCTCGTCGCAAAATAGAAGTTGAAGCATTTCCCGAAAGCAGTGCGAGCAGCTTCCCGCGATGTACGCCGAAGGCCCGCGCGTCGAAAGCGGCGATTTCCTCGAGATTGTTGCTTGAGGGGTCACTTAACTCGCCATTCAAGGGCGGCAGAGTCGCTGCGCCTTCGCCGCAAAGCAGGCTCTGGCGGTGCCGGAGAGGAAACATCCGAGATGGTGCTTGCTCCGCGTCGAACCGGCGGCACCGGCATCCTCAGCGCCGCCCGGCAGGTTATCCTTCCGAGCTATCAAATTCCGCAGGGAGCGCTGGTCAGCGTTGATCGAGCAATTTGATCTGGAGATCTTCCCAGTGCTCCTGGAACGCCTCCCGCGCCGTATCGTAGTGGCGGCTTCTCAAGCTGTTGATGAGCCGCTCGTGTTCTTCCGCCATTTCTTCGGCAGTGGCGTAGAAATCCTGCCGCTGTGCGAGGAGAAGCTCGATCTCGCCCTCGAGGTCTGTATAGGTTCGCTTCAACCGAGCGCTGCCGCTAGCGGCGATAATCGCGCGGTGGAAGTCACGGTCCGCAGCAACCAGCAGGGATCTGTCGGAGGATAGAGTCGACGTGTGCATAACCTCGACCGCCTCCAGCGCCTGAGATGGGATGACGCCGGTTAGCACGATCAGACGAATGGCCTCGCCTTCGATGGCGCCGCGCACGCGTGTGATATCGACAATATCGTCAGGCCCGAATTCGGGCACCACAAAACCTCTGTTCGGTATCTGACGCAGCAGGCCCTGCGTGACGAGCACCTGGGCTGCTGTACGGAATGTGTGCCGCGAGGTCGAATGCTCCTCGCACATCTTCACGTCGCGGAGGAACTCGCCCGGTCCGAAATCTCCCGACAAGATGCGCCGTCGCAAGGCGTGTGTCAGGATTTCCACCGCGCTAGCGGGCAAGGGCTCGACATTCATCTCAAGATCTTCGGCTTGATTCCTGGCGTGCAGCGTCGGCATGGCTTTGGCTTTGCTCGTTGATTTCGTTTGCATACCTACGCCACATGCGGCGGCGTAGGACTAGGGAGATGATATTGTGCCGCCCGGCTGCATGGGGGCGGGTCCTAGATCTGCACGGACCGAAGCGCCTCGTCGACGCCCACGAGCAGACGCGCCGCGTTGGCCGATGTGAAGATGAGCGGGGGCCTGATCTTCAGGATATGCGCGTCCACTCCCGTGGCGGAAATGAGGATGCGCCGGTCGCGCAAGGCATTGACGGCTGCAAGCGCACGGTCCATGTCCGGTGTTTTCCGGTCTCGATCCTTGACGAGTTCGACGCCGAAATAGAGGCCGGCCCCGCGAACATCGCCGACGAATTCATATTTCGTCTGTAGGTCCCGGAGGCCGTCGAGGATTTCGCCGCCGACCTTGGCGGCGTTGTCTAACAGGCCCTCTTCGAGGATCGTGTCGAGCACGGCCCTTGCAGCGGCGATAGCGACGGAGTTGCCGCCAAACGTGTTGAAGTAGCGCATGCTGGATCCGAATTCGGCGACGAGTTCGGGCCGCAGGACCACGCCGGCAACGGGATAGCCGTTGCCCATGGGCTTGCCCATGGTTACGATGTCCGGATCGACCTTGTGACGGGAGTGACCCCAAAAATGGCTGCCGGTCCGCCCGAATCCGGACTGCACCTCGTCGGCGATGAACAGGCCGCCTGCCTTGCGCACCACTTCCGCCACCGGCGCCAATACGTCCGTCGGATCGACGTAGAGACCATCGGAGGAGAAGACAGAGTCCGCGATGAAGGCCGCTAGGCCGCCGCCATGCCGCTCCATGTCGGCGATCTGCCGCGCGACATCCTCCGCCATCCGCCGGCCGATTTCTTCGACTGGCAGGCGATAGGAATCCGGCGCGGCGACCGTGCGAAGATAGGGATCCAGAGCCGACTTCTTGCCGAGCGAAGGCGAGATTGCCGCCACCGCGCCGCTGTTGCCGTGATAGGCTTCGGCCGTGACGATGACGCCGGTCTTGCGTGTGTGGTAACGCGCGATACGCAAGGCGAGATCGTTGGCTTCCGAGCCGGTGCATGTGAACATCGCGCATCCAGTCCGGCCGAGTTCGCCACCGAACGTATTGATCAGGGCTTCGGCATAGTCCAGCAGGGGTTCCTGCATGTAACGCGTGTGGGTACAGAGTAACTCGAGTTGCTTCTGGATTGCCTCGACGACACGCGGATGAGAGTGACCCAGCGATACAACGTTGTTGTAGGCGTCGAGATATTCGTTGCCGTACTTGTCATAGAGGAAGACGCCCTTGGCACGCGAGATCTCAACCGGCGACTTGTAGAAGAGCCGATAAGCAGGCCCGAGCAGCCTTTGCCGCCTGGTGATATGCGCCAGATCTTCACTTGTGAGATGAGACGTGTCCTGAGGATTGAAGCCATTGGGCATGTCGCCACGGAAGCCCTTGAGCAGGGTAGTCGCTTGCTTGGACATTACGGTTCCTATCGTGTCAGAAGATCGGAAATCTGTGCGGTCGAAATCGAGTGGAACCACTCGAGGTGGGCCCAGCCGGCTTCGGTATTGCGCAGGATATAGCGGCTATTCTCGGGGAAAATTTCGGCGCGCCAGCACGTCAGCAGCGCACGGACCGCAAGACGGCCCATTGACAGGAAGGGGATGAGTCGGAGTTCCTCGTCCGTCAGTTCGGCGTGGCGGAGATAGCCGCGCAGAACGTCGCGCGGTTCGTCGAACAGGTCACGCCGGTTCCCATGGTCGAATGTTTTTGGCATCTGATTCATCAACGCCGTGGAGACATCGACGGCGATGGCGGTACGGACTGCATCGCCGAAGTCGATGACGCCGGTCAGGAACTGCGGGCTGGCGTGATCGACGACCAGGTTCGACGTATTGAAGTCGTTGTGGAGCACCTGCCGCCGGCACAGGTCGAGCCTCGGCTTGACTTCGGCAAACCGCTCGAGCGCGCGGACGGTCCAGGCCCGCTTGCCGCCCCCGGGGATGAAGCTCAGCAGATCGGTGAGATCGCGCAGATGGGTGACGTCCCATGCCAGCGCCCGGTCGTCTGCGGGATGCGAGAAATCTGCCATGGAATGACGCAGCTTTGCCAGGATTTCGCCGATCCGTTCGCGCTGTGGGGCTGTGGAAGTTGTCCGGTCGAGCGGAGTACCGGGGAGGAAGGTGATGAGCCGCACCACTCGCCGCTCTCCGGCACTGGTAGTGACGATGGGCAAATCCGCGCCGTCGACGTCGCGAAGTGCACGGGGGATGGGTAGATCAGGGGCACGCTGCTCGAGATGGCGCATCAGGGCGACCTGGAAATCGAGCTCCTCCATCCGCTCAGAAGGATGAGCGATCTTCAGCACAAACTTCCCCCGGGCTGCGCAGTTGAGGAGGAACGTGTCGTCTTTCTCGGTTTCAAAGCGCGTGGCCGAGCCACGCGCGCCGTATAGTCGTTCGGCGATTTCCTCGGCTTCCGCAGCGCCAACGGGGTGGCACGCCTCGGAAAGCTCAGGGACGCGGGCTGGCCCGCACTGATGCTTGTGACTCATCTTCCACTCATTCAGATCCTGCCTCGAGAATGGGCAGCTCGATGACCTCAGTATCTCACATTCCAATTTTTGTACAACAATTTCTTTTTTGACAGACATTTCTTCCCGTTGGGATGGATCTCTTTCTGCCGAATGACGATTGACGACTGCGCAGGCGTTCTGAAGAATTCCTGCAGTAGTATGAGAAGATGTCGAGAATTTTCAGCTACATAGGTGAGCAAGTGGGGTTGCCTAAATAGCGACGTATTCAAGCTGTCGGAAAGCGGCAGAGCGATAGATCTAAAAAAAATTGTTGGACAATCAGTTGCTATCGCCGCAAAGTTATGCCAGTGTGCTCCCACTGGCTGGAATGCAGCAAGCAAGTTGGAGTGCTCCGCCTGGGTCGGATTGGCCCGATATAAAAAAGGCAAAGGAAATGAAGCTGATCAGATACGGACTCTCAAAGGTACGTGCTTCGCTGCCGCATTGCGGTCTGTCGGCGCCGCGACCTCTTTAGACAGGCAGCATGCCCACTACGATGACCTTGGATAGGCACACTGTGCCGTGAAAATTTGGAAGGACTACACGCCATGACTCAATTTAGACCAAAATATGTCACCTTCGACTGCTACGGCACGCTCACCAATTTCGATATGGCCGGTGCTGCGCGACGCGTCTATGGCGAGCGTCTCTCCCCAGAAGCGATGGCCGGCTTTGTCGAGGCCTTTAGAGGCTATCGCCTTGACGAGGTGCTAGGGCCATGGAAACCTTTCCTCGAAGTGGTACACAATTCCATCGAACGCAGTTGCAAACGCATTGGTATCCAGTTCAAACCCGAAGACGCGCAACGCATCTATGACGAAGTGCCAACCTGGGGTCCGCACCCGGACGTCCCGGCTGGCCTGTCCAGGGTGGCCGAGGAAATTCCGCTGGTCATCCTGTCGAACTCCATGAACAGCCTGATCATGTCGAACGTGGAAAAGCTGGGCGCGCCCATCCATATGGTCATCACGGCAGAAGAAGTCGGGGCATACAAACCTCTGATGAAGGGCTTCGAATACATGCTCGACAAGCTCGGCTGCGGGCCCGAAGACATTACTCATGTGTCTTCATCCTTCCGCTACGACCTGATGACCGCCTATGACCTGGGCATCAAGAGCAAGGTCTGGGTCAACCGCGGCCATGAGCCGGCCAATCCCTATTACGAATACACCGAGATCAAGGATATCGGCGGGTTAGCCGCCGCCGTTGGCCTGGAGCCAGCCCTCAAGCGCGCCTGAGAAACTAGCGCTCAGGCGCTGTGAATACGGGCTGGTTTCCTATGTGTTCAGCAGCGACCTCAAACGCGCGCTTGCGGTAACCGGACGGCTGGAAAGCGGCATGGTCGGAATCAACCGAGGCGTGGTCTCCGACGCTGCCGCACCGTTTGGCGGCATGAAGCAGAGCGGCCTCGGCCGTGAGGGCAGCCATCACGGCATGCTCGAATATCTCGAAACAAAATACATCGCCGCAAGCTGGTAGGCATTCGGCGTTTCTGACCGCTTTGTCCTTCTACCGTTATAGACAATCTCGGAACGAGGTCGGAGCCGACTGATGTAACCGTTATCGGCGAGCTCGCAGGCATGTTCAGGCCCGGGGCCCGTCGTTACAAGCCGCTTCGACAATGGTGAGGTGGCGGTCGGTCAGGTTGCGCTGCGCTGCCCCGATCGATGAAATTCGTCGATATCCCCAGCCCCGGTATGCTACCCAATCCGCGATATCGGTGCCCTGATGGCGAGCTCAGGAGATAATCAGTCAGCCGAGAGCCTGGCTTGCCAGAACGAAAGTTCGAACCTCCGGCGATTGCGACTCGCTTATAGCACCCCGAGTCATCGCAACAACTCCGCCCTCGTGAGGCAGCCCCCAGCCTTCGAGCAACGACGAAAGGCCGCTCTGTTCAGGGATGTCGATGCGCACGAAACGGCGTTCCTTCTCCGAGAGGATAAAAGCAATCAAATCCCTCGCCTGGTCGGCGTTTTCTGCCACGACCGGCCCGACGACTTCGCCCATCCCGAAAAACCGCGTGGCCGCGAAGGCGACGATATTGTCACCGTTGCGGATAACGGCAAACGGCCCCTCCTTCGCCAGCCTATCGTAGAGGGCGCCGCGGTCGGCACCGAAAGCCTCCCGATCAAGCGCTTTGAGCGCCGGCAGGGCGTCGGCCCCGATCCACTCAACATTTTCGGGAGCACCAACTCGTCCAGCAACACCCTGGTGGCGGACGATTTGATGCGTCGCAACGAAGCCCAGCTTTTCGTAAAGAGGTAAGCCGTCGCTCGTCGCCGTCAGATGGCATTCCCGATCCCCGGCGAGTTCGATCACGGCGCTGGTCAATTGTCTTCCCAGTCCACGGCCGCGCTGGCTTTCGTCGACAATAATCATGTTGATCGCTGAGCAGGTGTCGCCGAAGGGGGTCAAGAGGGCCGTGCCCACCACCCGGTCGCCCACAAGGGCGACCCGGCCCTCACTCAGCGACCATATCATGGTCCAGTCTTCTCTCCTATGCGGCCAGCCCGCTTCACGTGACAACGCCACGGCGCCGTCCAGGTGGTGAGCCTCGAAGGGCGCGAGGGCGATGGTTTCCGTTTGCATGGCTTGTTCCGTTTCGTTGGCATCTACGCTCACTTTAGCGGCAGGTTGTGCCGGTCTCGCGGTGAGGCGATGAGATCTTCGGCCGCACTGAGGCAACGCCGGTGTGCAAGCTCTTCGTCTGGAGACGGATGGCGGGGCACGTAATTACATCACAGTCACATAGATCTTTCGGACCGTCTCGACCGTGCGCCATGTGCCGGTGAAGCCTGGCTTCATGACAAAACTGTCGCCCGCTTTATAGGTGATGGTCGCACCCTCGTCCGGCGTGATATCCACGACGCCGGCAAGGATATGGCAGAACTCGAAAGTCTCGCCTTTGATCGAGCGAGTAACGCCTGGCGTTGCCTCCCAGACCCCGGTATGAACGAGCCCGTTCCGCGCCACATCCTGGGCCCAGGTCTTGAACAAGGGATCGCCCGAGATCAGCCGCTCAGGAAGCGATTTGGATTCCCGCGGCGCCTCTTTGCTGTTCGGGTCGATGGTCTTGAGAAGGGACATGTTTTCTCCTTTCTGTCCTGCTGTGGTTCAGTAGCCGCGGCCGCGATCGACCAGCCCGATCGGGTCGAGGCCGTCGCGGTGGCGCCTGATATTTTCGATGACCGAACGGGCAGCGGTTTCGGGCTGCGTCACGCTGGCGATGTGGGGCGTGAGCATGATCTTGGGATGCCGCCAGAACGGATGTTCAAAAGGCAAGGGCTCCGGTTCGGTGACGTCGATCACCGCGCCCGACAAGTGCTGCGAGTCGAGCGCATCGAGAAGGGCATCATGATCGAGGTGGGCACCGCGACCTACGTGAATGAGCGCCGCTCCGTGTGGAAGCGCCGAGAAGAGGCGCGCATCGAGAATGCAGCGGGTCTCGTCGGTGAGCGGGAGAAGGCAGACCAGAATGTCAGTCTCCCCAAGAAAGGACGTCAGCGAGTCGAGGCCGTGATAGCAGTTGACGCCGACAATTTGACGTGGAGAGCGGTTCCAGCCGGAGAGCGGAAAGCCGAACGGCCGTAACCGCTCGATAACCGCTTGGCCGAGCGTCCCGAGCCCCAGCACGCCAACCCGGCGGTCTGCTGCTTGCCGGGCAGGCAGGGGTTGCCATTTGCCTTCGGATTGCTGTGCAAGATATTCCTTGAGATTGCGGTGAAGCGACAAAACGGCAAGTGTCACATATTCCTGCATCATGCGCACGATGCCGTCCTCGACCATCCGGACCAGCTTTACCTGCGGTGGGAGAGTCTCGATCTGGAATTGATCGACACCGGCCCCGATCGAAAAGATGATCTCGAGATTTTTGAAGCGGTGGAGATCCGGCGGCGCGGTCCACGTCAGGAGGTAGCGGATATCATCGGGATCGGCTTGCTTGGCATCCATGATGAAGGGGAGGTCGGGCAGCTGTCGGGCGAAGGCCTCGGCGAAGACACGCCCTCTCTCGCGATCGGAATTGAACCAGAAAACCATGAAGAATACCTCAGCTTCGAAGGGTTCTAGCGAGCTGCTCGATCATCGCTTGACACGCAGCCAATTCGTCGACCCGAATGAATTCGTCGGCGCGATGGGCTCGAGCGATATCGCCTGGCCCGCAAATGATCGCGTCGATGCCTGCCGCCTGGTAAAGCCCGGCTTCCGTGCCATAGCTTACGGCGGCAAGCGTCTCGGCACCGGTCAGTTCCTCCATCAGACGGGCAAGCGGCGCATCGGCTGCGAGCGATAGTGCCGGATAAGCGCTCAGAGGATGCCACTCCGTTTGGAACCCTTGTTGCTTAAGCGCATCTACGGCATGCCTGACAGATTCCAGGATATCGGTAGGCGCGACTCCGGTGATCGCACGGGCCTCAATTTCCGCCATAAGGAAGTCCGGTATGATGTTCAGCGCCTGTCCGCCGGAAATGGTACCCACTTGGACCGTCGAATAGGCCGGCTCAAAGCTCGGGTCCAATCTGCTGCCTTGCAGCGCTTCCCCGGTGACAACGGCTGTGAGGAGGACACTGGCGAAGGCATGGATCGCGTTCAAACCTTTATCGGGCCGCGACGAGTGGCCGGAACGTCCACGGATCTCAATTCTTGCAGCAGCCTTGCCCTTGTGGGCACGGATCGCGCGCATGCCACTGGGTTCTCCGATGATCGCGCCTAGCGGCTTGGCGCAGAGCTCGGGCAGCTGGCGGATGAGATGGGGAGCCCCCTTGCAGCCAGCTTCTTCGTCGTAGGAAAGCGCAAAATGGATTGGCCGCGCCAGTTGCATGGTCGCGATCGCTGGGAGTGCGGCCAGTGCTGCCGCAAGAAACCCCTTCATGTCGCTCGCGCCTCTGCCGAAGAGAAAACCTCCATCCGCTCGCAGGCGAAAGGGATCGGATGTCCAGTTCGGTTCCAGCGCCGGAACGACGTCCATGTGTCCGGAAAGTATATAGCCGGATTTATCTCCTGGTCCGATTGTTGCGAATAGGTTTGCGCGGTCGCCTTCCGGCCCCGGCAGAACAGTCACTGGCGCGCCGTAGAGCTCGGCATAGTCTTTGATCCACAAGGCGATGCCATTATTCGGCGTGCCGACGACGGAGGGAAAGCCGACCAACCGGTCGAGTATTTCCGTAGCGTTCATCGCAGGCTCTCCTTGACGTACCTTCTGGGCGATGCCCTCATCTTCAACACTAGCGGCGTATTAAGTGGAGACATGGGGCTGACCTGAGCTGATATTGGGCCCGATCTATACGGCACTGTTTTCTGCCTGTCGGGCAGGAGCGTTTTGAGCGAGCACTGCTATCGCGTCGATTTCAACGAGATAGCCG
>NZ_JBVVAK010000179.1:0-13966 GCF_055792825.1 Microvirga sp. GN3 | reverse complement strand
GCTGCATGCTGACCTCCTGATCCGGCCATCGATCACGAGATCAGAATCTCACGCAAAAGCTTAGCTGCAAAGGAAAAGCTGTGTTTGGTTGATAATGCCGGCGCTCAATCAGGAACACATCTTGTGCTGCCCCCTATGACGCCGCCTTAGACACCGCCGCCGCATGGTTGCCGCCGCAGCCCTGGCGGACAAGCATTGTCGGTGTCCGCCGGCCCCTTCACCTGCGAACAAAAAGGTTCTGCCATGACTCCTTCGCTTATGACTGCCCTCACGGACGTATTCACCGAACCCAGCGACGTCGATCCGGAAACGCTCAATAATCTGGGCCCCTTGCGGCGGCTGGCGGGACGCTGGCGCGCGCGCAAGGGCGTCGATCTCAACCCCAAAGCGGAAGGCCCGGAGCGGCGCGTGTTCATCGAAAATATCGATTTTCAGGCAATCGACCCGCAGACGAACGGGCCACAACTGCTATACGGCTTGCGCTACCACATCCACATCACGACCGAGGAAGAGGACATCACCTTCCACGATCAGGTCGGGTATTGGCTGTGGGAGCCGGCCACCGGCCTCGTCATGCAGACCATCGCCATCCCACGCGGGCAAGTCGCTATCGCGGCGGGCCAGGCGACATCCGATTCAGACGAGATCGTCGTGACGGCAACCCGCGGGCAGACCGATTATGGCATCTGCTCGACAACCTTTCTCGAGCAGGCGTTCCGCACGAACAGCTACCAGATCACGATCACCTTCCATCCGGAGGGGAACTGGAGCTACGTTACCGATACTGAGCTGCTGGTGCATGGCCGGGATGTGCCTTTTGCCCATCAGGACCGGAACACGCTCCACCGGGTCGGAGAAGCGAAGCCCAATCCTCTGGCGTTGATTATAGCCAAGCGCAAGGCAGGTTGAGCGGAGTGGCGCGGCCCGCCGAAAGTCGCTCCGTCTCGAACCTTTTCCCGCGCCATGGTTCGAGCCTTCGCTCGCCAATCTGTCCCACTTACTTGCGTGAGGTAAGCGGGGCAGATTGGGATTGGAACAAGTATTGCGCCTAAACAAACTGTGACGAAGCACGCAGCAAGAATGTGCCTCCACGACTACCCGTTGCCCCGTCTCAACAGAACGTCCTTGGCCTGGTTGACGCGAGCTGCGAGATAGGTCGAACCGCCTTGGTCCGGGTGCAGCTTCTTCATCAGATTGCGATGAGCCTGTCGGATTTCATCGGCGCCGGCTCCCGGTTGGAGATCAAGGATCCGGTAGGCTTCCTCCGCGGTCATCACGCCCGATGGAAACCGAGCGTCTGCCTGCGGCTGCTCCTCAGTCTGAGTATCCTCACGCCAATGGGGAAACCGGCGGTCGAGATAGGCCTCGAGAAGGCGGACACCCTCCGGGTCGCTGACATGACACTCTGCCAGCAGATCCCGCAGGCGAGCCTCATCCAGTGACGCGAGTTGCTGCCCGGCGGAGGTACCGGCGAGCACGGAGCCCTCCATCTCCCCGGTATCGTGATCCAGTGTCATCTCAATCAGCTGCGAGCGAACGCGTGAGGTGCGTCCGGAGGCCCGCTGTGCACGCGCACCGAGATTGGGCAAGGTGAGGCGACTCCATCCGAGGAGCCAAGCACCGAAACTGCCGATCAGCAGGGCCATATCGATCCGCCCCCGCACCGCGAGCAAGCCCGCGAAGCCCAAGGCTACAACCCCGCCGATAACCTTGAAAAGCTTCGCAAGGGTAGCCGGGTTCGCGTGCGCGAAGTTGCTCAGGAACCACCACAGGACTGCCACGCCAGCGATGCCGTACAGCAGCATCACGGTTTGCCTCCAGTGATTGCGGTGAGCAGGCCGCGGGCCTGCGGGCTGCCGGCGGTCAACCGGGTGAGCCCCTCGACACCACCAGCCGCATAGGCTGCTGCGGCGCGCAGGAGCTCGGACAGGGCTTGGGGGGCTCCTGCATCGAAATGGGCATAGGCTCCGCCGCTCAGGCGGGCGATCTCCCGAAAGGCGCGGGCCGCATCAGGGTCATGTCCCTCGTGGAACATGAAGGCCTTGACGCCGAGAAGGCCGAGTTCGCCGGCAACGGCACAGAGATCGTCGATCGGTTCCTCCATGGCATCACCAACGTAGACAAGCACCTTCAACGGGGTCTGGCTCGCCTCTGTCCGGACGTGACGGAACACCCGACCGATCTGGGTTTGGCCACCCCGGCAACCGATCTTGGTCATGAGATCGGTCAGCGCCCGCGGATCGGCGACCCAGCGGGACGCGCGGCACTCACCGAAACCTCGGAAGTAGACAAGTTGCACCGAGAGGCCACCGGCCTCGCTGGTTGCGGCAAACATCTCGCCCTGGACGCGGCAGGCGAGATCCCAGGTCGGCTGCCGGCTCATGGTGGCATCGAGAGCGAACACGAGCCGCGCCCGGGGCGCATTGCCCGCCAGTGGTCCAAGGCGTTTGGCCTCCGTTAGGAAGGAGTCGATCATCGAAGCCGGACTGCCGCCAGCGGTAGGTGGTCGTGTGAGATCCTTCTTATCAGCCATTGCGTCTCCCTCTCCAGGAATGTGGGTCTTGAGGGAGTGCCTGTAAATCCGGGGACAACGGCTTCGCTTGATATGTCTTACTTGCGCGACTCGCCAGGGTGGGATCAGCGCAAGATCTGTGTCTGATTGAGCGCTTAGGTAAAATGGATTGGGAATCTCTCAGGCGTGACTTGAAGCCTGATCCTCAATGTTAGGTGAGATCATATCGACGCGTCCCGGGTAAACCGTTGATCCTTCTGCCTATCGTTTCTGCGAAACCTGCTGAGCAGAGCCACGTGCTCCAGCCGATCCTCCGGGCAGCTGCATCCTTCCTGGCAACGTGACCACAGCGCTGTATGGCTACTCAGGCACCTGAACCAAATCGTACTCGGTCGTTTGTTAGCTCAGCATGCCTGCTTGAGAGTGCACGTTCCTGCTACATACTCCGTTAGCGCTCAATCGGGAGCAGATCTTGCGCTGATCCCATATTTAAGAACAGAGCGCGCGAACATGTGCGGCTCAACCGGAACCAGAATAGATTTCATGACCCCACCTCAGTGGCCTTTCAGGCAAGTCTGAGCACTCTGAGCATACCTGAAAAGATGACGTCCCGCCCGGATTATCCCTCTGCTGTGTTTGTCAGTTGCGCTACAATGCGTGTCGCTATCCGACCCCATAGAGGCGCCGATGAAAGCTTGGCTTTCCAGTTTTGATCCTGGGGTTCTCATTGGGGGCCTAATGATCGTGACGGGCCTGGTTCTGTCCCTGGTATTTGGAGCCTGACCCGCTCAGGGTCCCAAGCGCCGAGCAAGCTGTGCTCGGCCTCTAAGTGACCATGTATCTGCCTAGGTACACCAGGACCTTGCCGGGTCGATGTCGAGCTGAGGGGATGCAGTGACTGATAGTCGATGCATCCCATGACGCGGCCTGCAACAGTGTGTTCGTTGAGATAGAGCGCCAGCTGATCGGATGACACACGGATCATAGGACTGGTTCAATGCAGCTCAACGAAACGGCGTGCGAGATCCTCGATCTCTTTCGTGAGACCCACCGCAAACCCGGTGCCCGCATGACAATGGCAACATTGGATGCGCACTTCGGGACAGATCCCGCTGTTGCGGTGGCCGTTTCCGAGTTAAAGCAGCTTGGATATGTGACCACGCCGGACGCTGGGACAGTTGAGCTAACGGATCAAGGCTTTGACGCAATCCATCGCGGAAGTTATCGCGCGGGGGCGGAATGAAGGCATCTTGAGCCCAGGCATTTCAAAGCAGCAGTCCGAGCCACGGGCGAGCGGCCGGTTACCGCCAGTCTGCCCTCAAAGGGCGACAACAGGCGCACGATAGCGCTGGTGTTGCCGGTCGCTTCCAGGACGATCTAAACCTTGATCTTGGTCAGATCGCCGGCACTTTCCGCGGAGTGCAAGTCGTTCTGCCACCGAGCGGGAGCGCCTAGGCGACATTATCTAACTGCCGCAAAGACTTGAAACCGCATATACTAGCCGCACAAGCGTCGGGTTGGGTCCCGCCACAAGGGGCCTGTGGGAACCACCGAATGGAGGTGGATCATGGCCTGGAGACGCACAGCGGCTGCCGCGGCCGCCATCGTAGTCGGCCTGGCCGTATTGAGCGTTGTCTTCAACACGGTGGTCGATTGGACGTGGTTTGGGGCCATCGGCTACCTCAACGTCTTTTGGATGGTGTTCAGCACCAGAGCCCTGTTGTTCGTGGCGGCCTTCGCGGCAACCACGATCATCCTCTGGTGGAACGGCTGGCTCGCATCCCGACTTGCACAGTCAGAGACAGGGCGCTTCCTCGAATTGGCCGGAGCCACGGTGCGCCCGCCACTGTCGGCCAGCGTGCCAGATATCGTGCGTAGACATCTCCCTCTTGTTATCGCGGGTGCGGCCATCATCCTGGGAGCGCTGCTGGCGATCGGCGAGATGGCCAACTGGGACGTTCTTTTGCGGTTTGTCTATCAGGTGCCTTACGGGCGGCGGGACCCGGTCTTTGGCAACGACATTGGCTTCTATCTCTTCTCACTCCCGGCCTATATCGCCCTCAAGAATTGGATGTTGGTGACGATTAGCCTGAGTGCTCTCGGCGCCGGAGCCGTGTATTGGCTGCATGGCCATATCGAACTCGACAGTCACCGCCGAAGGGTGTCCCGCACGGCAATCGCCCATGGTTCCGCTTTGCTCGGCGTCTTCTTCGCTGTAAAAGCGTGGTCTTATGGGCTGGACCGCTATCTCCTGCTGTACGGTGACAATGGCGTGGTGGTGGGGGCAAGCTACACAGACGTGCACGTTGAGCTGCCGGTCCTTTGGCTACTGATTGGGCTTGCCGTCGTTGCCGCTATTGTGTCGTGGGCCAATCTGTGGGTCCGCAGCTACAAGTTTCCTCTCACTGCGACGGCGCTCGTCTTCGGCAGTGCCTTCGTCCTGGCTGAGGTGTTTCCCTTCCTGTTCGAGCGCCTGTTCGTCAGACCCAACGAGTTGGAGTTGGAGAGGCCCTATATCGAGCAGAACATCACGCTTACCCGACAGGCCTATAACCTCCATCAAATGACGGCCAAAGCCTTCCCGGTCGAGCAGAGCCTCACGTCCGCCTCGCTCCAGGCCAATCAGGCGACCATCGACAATATCCGGTTGTGGGATGAGCAGCCGCTGATGGCCACCTATCGTCAACTGCAGGAAATCCGGACCTACTACAAGTTCGGAGACGTCGATGTCGATCGATACTGGCTCGACGGGGTCTACCGGCAGGTGATGCTGTCGGCCCGGGAACTCGCGTCCACGCTCCTCCCGTCCAATGCTCAGACCTGGGTCAATCGCCACGTGCTGTTCACCCATGGCAACGGTGTGATCATGAGCCCGGTCACCCACAAAAGCGCCGAAGGGTTGCCGGTCTTCTATCTCGGCGACATTCCGCCCGTTGCGACCGGAGGGCCTCCCGTTCGCGAGCCCCGGATCTATTATGGCGAACTGACCGACACCTACGTTCTCGTCAAGGGAAGCACGCCGGAGTTCGATTACCCCAAGGGCAAAGAGAATGTCTATGCGCCATATGGGGGCGTTGGCGGGGTCGCAGTGGGCAGTGCGGCCCGAAGGGCGCTCTTCGCTTGGTATTTCAGCGACCCAAACATTCTGATCAGCAGCTACGTCACCGGCGAGAGCCGGATCATGTTCCGTCGAACCGTCAAAGCGCGCGTGGCGACGATTGCTCCCTTCCTCCGCCTCGACCGCAACCCCTATCTCGTGGTCAGCGATGGGCGTCTTTTCTGGGTGCAGGATGCCTACACGACGAGCGACTACTTCCCATACGCTGTCCCTTATGCCGGAAACGGGCTCAATTACATTCGCAACTCCGTCAAGGTCGTCGTCGACGCCTACAACGGATCCGTCGATTTGTACCTGGCGGATTCCTCAGACCCGATTGCTGCAACCTACCAGCGCATCTTCCCTGGCTTATTCAAAGCCTTCGCGGCCATGCCGCAGGACCTGCAGAGGCATATTCGCTATCCTGAGGATCTCTTCCTCATCCAGGCGCACACATACGCGGCGTACCACATGGAAGCTCCGGAGGTGTTCTATAATCGGGAGGATCTCTGGCAGTTCCCCCGCCAGCCCGCGGACAGCGGGACAGCCATGATGTCTCCCTATTACATGATCATGCGTCTGCCGGGCGAGCAGGAAGCCGAGACCATCCTGATGCTGCCGATGGTGCCGAGCCAGCGAGAGAACATGATCGCATGGCTGGCCGCCCGGTGCGATCCGCCTCATTACGGCGAGGTGATCGTCTACGAGTTCCCCAAGGACAAGCTCGTATACGGGCCGTTCCAGATCGAGGCTCGCATCAACCAGAATACGGCGATATCGCAGCAACTCTCCCTCTGGAACCAGCTGGGCTCGCGGGTCATTCGCGGGAACCTCCATGTGATTCCAATCGAGCACTCCATCTTGTACGTGTCGCCATTGTATCTGCGCGCATCGACGGGACAGATCCCGGAGCTCAAGCGCGTGATCGCCGCCTATGGTGACCAGGTCGTCATGGAGGAAACGCTCGCTCAGGCGCTGGCGGCTCTCTTTACGGAGCCTGTTCGAGTCCCCGAGCACACAGGAGCGCTACCCCAAGGTTTGACTACGGCCCCGGAGGCTGAGCGAGCCCGGGAGGCTCTCAGCCACTACCGCCAGGCGATGGAGCGGTTGAAGGCGGGAGACTGGAAGGGCTTTGGGGCGGAACTGGACCAGCTGGGAAGGGTTCTTGAGCGCTCCAGTGAAGTCCCCGGCGACCGCTAGAGGGTTGATGCCACCACGGCTGGCGGAGCAGCCCCTCACCCGCGGCGCATGAGGGTGGAAGGTGCTGACCAGCTCGAGTAGGCGCTTAGGTTCAACACACCCACACGTGTGTCGGCCAACACCCCGCGTGGTCAGGCGGGAGGATCAGAACTAGAACTGGCCGGACTATGCGGCGCAACGACCTGACCGTTTGGCTGGTTACGTGCAAGCTGCGATGGGTTCTGTCACAAACCTTTTGTTTCAGAGTTTCAGCTACTGGGGTGGAGGTCTTAGTGGCGGAGGAATAGGTGTTCAAGGGCAGGCATTTTGATCGATCGGTGATCCTGCTCTGCATCCGGTGGCTCTGTTGCATTAACCTCGTGAGGCACAATCAGTAGTGCGTCTGCCGGTCTGAACACCTACTATATCCTGCGGCTTGACGGGTTAATGCAACAGAGCCCCACCGGCAGTGACGTGAACGGCCGCGACGGGGAGCGCGAGACGCCCCTGATCGAAGCCGCACTCGCGGACCAGCCTGAAGCCGTTGCGGCGCTGATCGAGGCCGGAGCCGACCTCGAGGCGCGCAATGACCGCGGTTTCACCGCGCTCCATGCAGCAGCCTACGCGGGGAGTCCACGCATCGTGACCCTGCTGCTGGACCATGGCGCCATGGTCGATGCCAGGAGCCTGCACGCCATCACGCCGCTGCATGTCGCCGCCGAGCAGAACCAGGCCGCGGTGGCCGAGCTGCTGATCGCACGCGGAGCCGACGTCGAGGCGGTGCAGGGCGATGGCTACACGCCGTTGAGCCGGGCGACCTTCTACAAGAGCGCCGCGGTAATGGCGCTGCTGAAGCGGCACGGCGCCCGCTGCCAGCCCAGGGAGACGATCGGCTCCTCGCAGGCCGCGTGCCTTGCGGCAGCGAATTGACCGGATCAGAGAAGAGGAGCGCCCACCATGGCCTCACGCCGCTTCCCAACACCCGAATGGTGGCCACGCGCGGTGAAACCCGTCCCGCTGCTCCTCTGCCTGGGCATCGGCACCGCCGCCGGGGCCGACGGCGTCAACACCGGATACTTCGGCAACGTCGCCATCAAGGGCTATGACCCGGTCAGCTATTTCACTGAGGGCCGCCCGACCAAAGGTTTGCCCGAGTTCAGTTACGACTGGCTTGGCGCCACGTGGCAGTTTTCGAACGCCAGAAACCGGGATGCCTTCGCGGCCGAACCCATTCGCTACGCGCCGCAGTATGGCGGCTTCTGCGCCCTGGGAACGGCGAACGAGGAAGCCTCCGCCAACATCGATCCGGACGCCTGGCGGATCGTCGGCGGAAAGCTCTACCTGTTCGGCGGACGGGAAGGCCTGGAGGAGGACTTTGACGCACGCGTTGGGGATGTGGTCGCGAAGGCCGACGTCAAGTGGCCGGACCTCCAGCAGAAGGAATTCCAGGCCCGGCAGGGCAGCGGCAACTGAGCGTCGGTCCCCAGCCTCCCACCGGGAGCCGCGGCCCTTCGTGGCGACGTCATTGGGCGATCGAAAAGTACCGGACGGTGGTGGAGTCGGGATAGACGTACTCGCTCCGGGTCTCGGCGCTTCCGCCGGGATTGCGATAGACCGGACTACAGAATTTCCGGCCGAGAGTGACGCCCGCGGATTGCGTGCAGAAGAGGTCCTGTTCGAGCGTGAACCGGCCAACGGCCATCCGTGTTTGCGTACGCACCGCGAAATCACCGCTCGAGCCGAGCTGCATGACGAACCGCGCGCCGTTCTGGAGGTGCCCGATCCACGTCTTGCCCGAAGCGAGGGCGCGGATCGTCGCCGCATCCAGCCGATCGTCCAGGCGGCCACTGAAACCAAAACACCACTCCGGCAAGCCTGCCTTGAGGAGCGCCGACACCCGGTGGTCCAGATCTTCCGGCCGCCGATGATGCCCGTACATGACGCGGAGACTGGCAACACTTTGACTGGGGATCCTCTTGAGAATGGCCTCCACGGCCCCGTGCGCATCCTCCATGCGGCCCAGTTGGGCGCTCGCCATGGCCAGGGTCTCGAGGCCGACATCGCCCAAGCCGTCAGGGCCGACCGAGCGGAGGACCTTGAGCGCCTCTTCGTACCGGCGGTTCATGTACAGCACCAGGCTGTAGTAGTCGTAGACCTGCGCCTTCGGCTTCGGGTCGAGTTGCAGCACCCGTTCGATGGCCGCCAAGGCTTCCGGGTGCCGCCCCGCGTAGGTGAGCACGATGGCGAGGTTGAGCTTGGCGTCGGCGCCGTTCGGGTCGAGCGCGACTGCCCGTTGCACCGACTCGATCGCCCGGTCGATCTCGCCGTCCAGCATTTGCAGGATGCCGAGGACGGCATAGGCCCGCGGTAGTCCCGGATTGAGTTCCAGGGCCCGACCCGCCGACGCATAGGCCTGCTGCCGGGCGACCGCGCTCAGCATCAGGGGCTGGAAGTCGAAGGCGAGAACATCGACGATCGCCCGCGCATGGCCCGCATAGGCGTCGGCGAACCCAGGATCGAGGGAGATCGCCTTCTCGTACATCGAGAGGGCTTCTCCCAGGGACCGCTGCCCGATCGAATAGACCTTCTGTTCGGCCCGCATGTAGAAATCGTAGGCTTCGAGGTTGCGGGTGGGCAGGCGGGTGATGGCGGAGGTTTCGCTCTCGGTCAGCCGAACCGACAGGGCCTCGACGACGCGCTTGATCAACTGGTCCTGCAACTCGAAGATCCTAGCGGCGCTGCCGTCATAGCGCTCCGCCCAGACGTTGCTTGCGGTGGCGGCATCGGCAAGCTGCACATTGACCCGGATGGTGTCGCCCGCACGGCGGACGTTGCCCCCGAGCACGTACCGGACCCCCAACTGGCGGGCGATCGTCCCGACGTCCTTGGGCTGGTCCTTGAACGCGAACGCCGAGTGCCGGGCGATCACCGTCAGCCCTGAGATCTTGGACAGGTCGGTGATGAGATCGTCGGTGAGCCCATCGGCGAAATAGTCCTGCTGGGCATTGTCGCCGGGACCGTCGAACGGGAGGACGACGAGCGACGGCTTGCCCGCCCCCAGTCCGGTCGAGCGCAGGAGGTCCGACACCAGGGTGGCGGGCCGGGGCCAGGAAACGGCACCGATCGCGGCTACGATGGCCAACAGGACCAGCGCCGCGGCCAGGGTGGACCAGCGCGGCCGCCGGCCTAGGCGTCGCGCACGCTGCTTCAGCAGGACGCGATAGACCCGGACCGGCTCTGGGATGTTCTTCAGATGCTGCCTGCCGAGCGACTGGAACGCAACGTCAAGCTTGTTCCTGGCGTGGTCATAGGCGGTACCCGAGATCATGATGCCGTCCGGTTTGCAGAGGCTCTCCAGCCGGGCGGCGATATTGACGCCATCGCCGTAGACGTCGTCGCCATCGATGATGACGTCGCCGAGATTGATGCCGATCCGGAGCGAGATCCGCGCGTGCTCGGGGAGGGTCTCTCGCTGGGTGGCGATCGCACGCTGGATCTCCACGGCGCACGCCACGGCATCGACCACGCTCGCGAATTCGACCAGCGCGCCGTCGCCGATGAGCTTCACGATGCGGCCGTGATGGTTTGCGATCACCGGATCGACGACGTCGCGGCGCAGCGCCTTGAGCCGGGTCAGGGTGCCCGTCTCGTCGACGCTCATGAGGCGGCTGTACCCCACCACGTCGGCGGCGAGGATCGCGACCAGCTTGCGTTCGACCTGCGGTGTCTCGTCCACAAGGATCATGATAGAGAAATCGGTCGGCGAGGCTACGGAAAGGCTGCCTCACGGGGGCGTCCCAGGTGAGGAGCCCTCCCGGTCCTATAGGTGCGACGCAACGTTGCCGACGGAGTCTTCCGAATACGCTCGAACGCAACGTTTTCCGGATCCATCGAGCGCTTTGGTCTGCCCATAAGGCGGTGAGCGGACCTTCATTTCATTTGCTGTTCGTTACTCATTGACCCCTTCCGGACCTTCACCAGATGACTGGACTCGGAAGCCCATGCGGGTGCTCCGCAGCGGTCCAAGCGACGCGTCACCGTAGCAGATCCGGTTGCGAACGACGCTTGCCCCCGCAACTCCGGATCACCCTTACTGGCTTGAAGCGATGGGTTCCACTCCATCCACCCAGGATTGGGTAGCGGTCTCGCGGGCGGTCCGTTCGTCCTGGAAACCCTGATCCGTGGTCTTCTCGAACCCGCAGACGTGGCACTGTACAGAGGCGGTGAAGTACCCGTCTTTCGTGGCAACGCTCAGGACCGATGCCGCGTCACATGAACACTTTGGGCACGATGTCTGGATCATAGGGTCCTTTCTCTCCATAGCGAGGGCCGTCAGGAAGCGAGAGTATCGCATATGGTCCGGAGGTGTAGCTCAGGGCGCCGCGACAAATTTGTGCAGCGCAAAATGAGACCGGTTTTGGGTCAAGCCGTCCGGTGAGGCGAACGGCCAGACCACTCGGCAAGAGCCTGATTTTCAGGCGCCAGTCTTGCCTCGAACGACATGACTTCTCAGAAAGACAAATGAGTTGCCTAACCAATAGGCAAAAGCACGCATTATCAGCGGTTGGCGAACCAAGAAAGGGCATTCAAGTGGTTCCTGCCTAGCCCCTGTGCAGGTCTACTGGGCGTGGACCAATGCCCAAGCAATAAGCCAAGCGAGCAAGATATGCACCGGAATGCATCGAGGGGGCGTCGCGCCCAAGAGGAGACGTGTGTCTATCGTGTCCTGAGGCGGGCCAGCCAAGCAGCCGCTGTTCTGTGTCTCTGGGGCGCTCACCCCATCGTCGCCGGGACGCCCGAACCCGCTCCTGTGGCGCCGCCAATCGTCAGCGAGGATCTTCGCTCTTCCGGAGAAGCCGGACCGACCTTGGCTTGGATGCAGTTCTGCGATCAGCATCCACGGGAGTGCTCGATCGATTCCTCCGAGCCGGACACCATCCCGCTGACCGACGGCACCTGGGCCTCTCTTCAGGAGGTCAACAAGCACGTTAACCGAACGATAGCGGCGGTGCCGGACCAGGATCACTGGAGTGTGGTGGATCGCTGGGATTATCCGGACGACGGGCTTGGAGACTGCGAGGACATGCAACTGCTCAAGCGCAAGCTCCTGGTTGAACGGGGACTGCCGCAACGAGCGATGCGCATGACTGTCGTCATCGATGAACTGGGCGCCGGGCATGCCGTGTTGAGGGTGCGCACGGATCGCGGCGATCTCATCCTGGACAACAAGAGGGATGCCGTTCTGCCCTGGCAGCAAACAGGTTACGTCTACGTCAAGGGTGAGGGAGCGGAGGGTAAGGCCTGGGTCTGGTTTGGGGATCGGATCGCACCTACCGCGACCGCAGCCAAGTAACGGTCGTTCCGGCAATTCGCGGGCGGGGACTGTCAGCACGACGTCGGGTGTTTCCCCACGCTAAACGTTGCTTCGCCTGAAGAAGACGACGTTGGCGCTGGTCTCAAGCACCTTCTGTAGGTGCGACAGCTCAATGAATGCGTGGGCGCGGTACAGCCGCCACATCGGGCTGACCACCTCTTGGAAGGGGACTTCCGGGTTGGATGTCCACCAGGAATCCCACTCCTCGGCGGTGAAGTCGTCGCCGTAGCCGTGCGTCACAATCAGGTCCGGATCGAAGCCATCGTCGACGCAGAGCGCCTTCGCCCTGGCCCTGATCTGGCTGTCCATGATGTCGGATGTCTCCTGGGCCCGCGCGTACAACATGATCACTCCGCAATCGGCTTGGATGAGGGGAGAGGTTGGCTGCGCTGCTCCATGCAGCGTGTCAGCTCTTGGATGAGCCAGCGTCTGGCCTGGCGTTGTGAGGATCGTGTCATGGTGACCTCCTGCGATGTCACCAGGATCGCTCGAAACGGCCCGTTCTTCCGTGACCCGGGCCACACATCGCTTGTGCGAAAGCGATCACAGTCATTCCTGTGGTGAAGCGGCTCAGAGGAAAGGGTTTCCTTTGGTCCTTCCCGACTTGGCGAGCGACCTCCCGGCCTGACCGTGCGGAGGTCAGGCCCAGGTCGTGGCGTCGGCGATTGGCGTCCTTCTGGTCGGCGATACGATAAATCTTCTTGGTTATCTTGCTAGATCCTGGCCAGCATCGCCGTCCTGCAATTCGGGGGCGGCGAGTCAGGGTCTAGGTCGGCTCCGGGCACTTCTCGGAAGAAGCGCGGTGTTACGGTCATAACGACGTAGCGGACCTTCCAATCGTTTGCCGTTGGTTACTCTTTGACCCACTCCGGACTATCCTGCGTCTGAGACACGTGGCTGACGGAGCGATTGACTCGATTGGCCCTCATTTCAGAAGTCCATTTCGCGACACCGCTCGACCTGCTCGTCAAATCAAGCGGTGGCATTCAGAGCGGGGGCGGCGGAAAATCCGCGTTCGCCCCCGCTTCACATCACAGACCGAAGCAAGGCCCGCCGAACACCGAGCGAATGCAGGACGATCCACCACGCCGGCCCCCAGAGGATGTGACGCTCACTCCACCCTGCGGCCCTCTTGGCACTCGGTGATCCCGCACGATTGGATTACTGCGATGGTCTCTGATCACGGGTTCTGCCCGATGATCTCGGACGATCACAGGCGCACGATGATCACGGACCACGGGTGGCATGCGATGATCGCGCACGACGAAGCCGCTGCCATCGTAGCCGCGGTCACGTGCTATGGCTCCGTCGTGTGTGGCAACGAAAACCAGACAGGCGGAGAGCGCGACGGCAACTTGGGTGAATGTTGTAATACCAGACTTCATGGGAGGACTCCTCTTCGACAAGTGAGGAGTTTACGATGCGCTCCATGCAGGATCTGTGAGCGGCGTCACAGGCAAAATGTTTCCGTCGTCCACCGGCGTCAGGGCACAACGATGATGGGCTTCAAAGTCGGACCGGAGAGGGCCTGTTCGTCTGTGTGTCTGGAATGCCTCGTTCTGGCACGAGGCGGAAGTAGGACGAACATCCGCATTTATGCGGTGTGCGGACCTTCACGGGCCACCGCTCTCCATCACGCTGTACCACAGGGTTGACCAGACTCGGATTGGTTTGGAGAACGGTGCTAGACTTCCCTGCGATCTGGATTCGGCGGACATTCCCGATGGAGCTGAAACATGAATGGTCAGTGGCAGTACCAATTGCGGATCTATCTGGCTGATGAGCTTGCTGAGGTAGCCCGCCG
>NZ_JBVVAK010000178.1:0-13972 GCF_055792825.1 Microvirga sp. GN3 | reverse complement strand
TCAGCGGCGTCATGGTCGCGACCATGTCCACGATCTGGAAGCGCGCCTGTTTCCGGCTCAGGATACTCTTCTGGCCCGTGATCATGACCATCGGCATCGCGCCGAGCAGCGCATAGGCCGCGCCGGTCGTAAGATTGAGCGCACCCGGACCAAGCGTCGACAGGCAGACGCCCGGTCGGCCGGTTAGCCGGCCATGCGTCGCCGCCATGAAGGCGGCGGCCTGCTCGTGGCGGGTCAGCACCAGTTCGATGGAGGATTGTCGCAGCGCCTCGACAAGGTCGAGGTTCTCTTCTCCGGGCACCCCGAAGATCTGCTGCACGCCTTCGTTCTCCAAAGCGGATACAAGCAGTTCTGCGCCGTTCATGGGGACACTCCTCAAGCTGACACGATGGCGTCAGTGTATCAGATGGCGGTAAAACCCGATCAACGACGACCTCGCTCCCGGTCATCAAAAGGAGACCTGTCGGATGCAAATGGCGTCAAAATCATGCAGCTCAACCCACTCTCAGGATGATCAATTGAGAATATCGGTGTAGAGCTCGGACGGATCCGGCTCCGGATCCTGCGTGGCGAACTCAGCTGCCTCGTTGACGATCTCGCGAATCCTGCTGTCGATGGCCTTCACTTCGTCTTCCGACAGCTTCCAGCGTGTTAAAAGGCGCTGGCGGACCTGCTCGATTGGATCGCGTGCCTCGCGTACCTGATCCACCTCGTCCCTTGTGCGGTATTTCGCCGGATCGGACATGGAGTGGCCGCGATAGCGGTAAGCCAGCATCTCCAGGATGAAGGGACCTTTGCCGGAGCGGGCATGCTCGATAGCGCGCTGACCGGCGGCGTAGACCGCGCGGACATCCATGCCGTCCACCTGCTCGCCGGGGATGCCGAAGGACACGCCCCGCTTCGAGTAATCGGTCTGGGCCGAGGCGCGACTCATCTCCGTACCCATGGCGTAGCGGTTGTTCTCAATCACGTAGACCACGGGCAGCTTCCACACAGCCGCCATGTTGAAGCTCTCGGAGACCTGACCCTGGTTGGCTGCCCCCTCGCCGAAATAGGTCAGGCAGACATTGCCGTTCTCGCGGTAGTGGTTCGCGAAGGCGATGCCGGTGCCGAGCGACACCTGGGAGCCGACGATGCCGTGCCCTCCGTAGAAGTGCTTCTCCTTGGAGAACATGTGCATGGAGCCGCCCTTGCCTTTCGATAAGCCGGCACGGCGGCCCGTGAGTTCAGCCATGACGCCCTTCGGATCCATGCCGCAGGCGAGCATGTGGCCGTGATCGCGATAGCCGGTAATCACCTGGTCGCCGTCCTTCGTCGCCATCTGCATGCCGACGACAATGGCTTCCTGGCCGATATAGAGGTGGCAGAAGCCGCGGATCAGGCCCATGCCGTACATCTGGCCGGTCTTCTCCTCGAAACGGCGGATCAGCAGCATCTCGCGGTACGCGTGCGTCTCCTGATCCTTGCTCAATACCTCCTGTTTCTTGTTGGATTTGGGTGCCATGATGTTCTCCAAACGTCGGATGGGGCGATCTGGCCGGAGGGATAGTCGAACTACTCCGCAGCGAGCGCTGGTTGGTGCTCACGTTGATAAGATATCATTCTTTCAAGCATCATTGGGCGAAAATGGCGGATGAGTCCCTGCACGGGCCAAGCGGCAGCATCGCCGAACGCACAAATCGTATGGCCTTCCATCTGTTTGGTCACCTCCTCCAGCAGATCGATCTCGTGTGGATCGGCGCGACCTTCCACCATCCGATACATGACCCTCGTGATCCACCCTGTTCCTTCGCGGCAGGGGGTGCATTGGCCGCAGCTTTCGTGCTTGAAGAACGCACTCAATCGGGCGATGGCCGCAATCAGGTCCGTCGACTTGTCCATGACAACGACAGCAGCGGTACCCAAACCGCTCTTGACATCTCGAAGGGCGTCGAAGTCCATCAGCAGCGTATCGCAAATGCTCTTTGGCAACAGCGGCATCGAGCCACCGCCGGGGATAACGGCAAGTAGGTTATCCCATCCTCCACGGACTCCGCCGGCATAGGTGTCGATCAGTTCGCGCAAGGGGATGCTCATCGCCTCCTCGACATTGCATGGCCGGTTCACATGACCGGATATCGAGTAGATCTTGGTCCCTACATTGTTCGGCCGCCCAATGCTGGCGAACCAGGCAGCTCCCCGCCGCAGGATGGTCGGCACGACTGCGATGGTCTCGACATTGTTTACCGTTGTCGGGCAGCCGTACAGGCCGATCGCCGCCGGGAACGGTGGCTTCATCCGTGGCATCGCCTTCTTGCCTTCGAGACTCTCGAGCAAACCTGTCTCTTCTCCGGCGATATAGGCGCCGGCACCGCGGTGCAGGTAAAGATCGAAGTCCCATCCGGACCCGCAGGCGTTTCGGCCGATCAGACCAGCCTCGTAGGCCTCGTCAATGGCCTGCTGCAGATGACGGGCTTCATCAACGAACTCGCCTCGAATGTAGATGTAACAGGCATGCGCGCCGATGGCGAAAGACGCGAGCAGACAGCCTTCCACCAGCTTGTGGGGATCGCCGCGGAGGATTTCCCGGTCCTTGCAGGTTCCCGGCTCGGACTCGTCGGCGTTGACGACAAGATAGCTGGGCAGGCGGTCGGAAGTCTTTGGCATGAAGGACCATTTCATGCCAGTAGCAAAGCCTGCGCCGCCGCGTCCACGGAGCCCTGATTCCTTGGTCTCATTAATGATCCAGTCCCGTCCTTGCGCCAGCAGAAATGCCGTACCATCCCAGTCGCCGCGCATCCGGGCACCGGCAAGGCGCCAATCGTGGAACCCATACAGGTTGGTGAAGATCCGGTCCCTGTCGCTGAGCATGACCAACTCTCCCCTTTCGTCCGAAGATACCTTATGGCCTCAAAAATCCCGCTGGACCCGCAGGCGGGCTTCAAGGGCGTCCTCAGAATTGATGAGGCTGTCTGATGCGGGATCGTTGTTCACGAACACCCGGCCCTGCGGGTCGACCCTACGATAGAAAGTCTCGACTCCAAGATAGAGACCGCTCACCGGGAGCCAGCCGAGATTGGTGCCGATTCGCCACTCGGAGGTGTCCGGGAACCCGAGGGCGCCGCCTGCAGGCGCGGTTACCACGCTGCCCGCCGGGTAGTTGATCACACCATAGGAACCGAACACCGCATGCCGGATCTGCGGCGTCCAATAGTGCAGGAACACCGCCGTCGCGGCCCAGCCCCTGGACCGATGCACTGCTCCGTCGGCATCCACATAAGCATCAGTCTGATCGAGGATGATGTCGTTGATTGATGAGTTGCCGAGGCCGAGATAACTCAGGGCGCCATCGGCATAGGCGGCCTGGAGCCAAAGTTCGTCGCTGTCAGCAATCATGGGGAGTTCGACCTGGACTCCAGCCTGTACCGCAAAGCCGTACTCGGTGTCGACGAACGGAGCCGGAGCTGGTCCGGGAACGAGATTGTCGCCGCGGATCTGGTGCAACGCCGCCGAGAGTTGGGCCTTGCCCCAGTCTGGCTCCCACAGCAGCCGTCCAACGAGATCCGGAACACGTGCACCGGCTGGGCTGAACTCCTGGCCGGGAAACCCTGGTCCATTCGGGGCGGAGAACTGCCGTCGCTCGATGGAGTCCTCCAGCGAAATCGTTGCCGAGAGGTCGGAGCCCAATATCGCCGTATAGGCGAATACATTGGTCTTGACCTCGGAGACGATGAGATCCGCGAAGTTGAAGTCATTGGTATAGAAGTCGAAGAAGGATTCCAGGCGGCCGGCGGTCAGTCCGCCGAATTCGATAAAGGCCTCGTCGAGACGGAAGGTATCTGGCCCGTAATTGCCGGTGTTGTGTGTGAACTCATACTGCGTCTTGGCGCGCAGCAGGCCGTAAGATGTCCGGGTACGGACGTCGAGGGCGATCCGGCCTCGGGTCCGGTAGCCGATCGCATCGTCGGCACGGCTGCCGGGTTCGAGATACCGGATTTCTCCGCGGGCCCGACCGCCGATCCGCAAGCATGTGTCGGTTCCTGGGATGGTGAAGAAGCCGGCGCCGTGGGTGGAGCAGATGCGCACAGCCTCGACGGGAGCCGTGTTCCTAGCGGGCAGATCGAGAGCCTGGGACGTCGTCGTGACAACACACCCGCTGATGGCTAACGCACAGGCGATTATTCCAGTGCGGACTTTTCGGAACGCGTCCATTCGGTCTCCTTTACTTGCACTAGGGGGCACCAGACATGGTCATTCCGAAGAGCCCACCGCGAGAACGATCTTGCCCTTGGAGAGCGGACGAAAGCCCTCCAGCATGCGATGGGCCTCCCGCGCTTCAGCAAGGGGCATGACTGTGCCCACCCGCGTCCTCAGGTCGCCGCGATCGATCAAGCCGGCAATTTCCGTCAGGTACTGTGTCGAGACTTTGACCAGAAAGAAGGCTGCATCGACCCCATGGCTCTTCGCCAAGTCCTGATCGGGCTGAGACACGGCCGAGATCAGCTTGCCGCCGCGTCGCAGGACCTGAAACGAGCGCTGTTGCGTCTCGCCGCCGACCAGATCGAAGACGGCATCAACATCCCGGGCCACGTCTTCAAAGCGCTGGGAGTTGAAGTCCACCAGCATATCGGCTCCGAGCTCACGTACAAATGCGTGGTCGTCAGCGGCAGCTGTCGCGATGGTCCGGAGGCCTGCACGGTGGGCGAATTGCACCGCGTAGGCACCCACGTTGCCGGCTGCCCCATGAATGAGTACCGTCTGGCCGGCCTTGAGCTGTGCCTGATCAAACAGGCCCTGCCATGCGGTAACGGCAATGACCGGGACGGAGGCTGCTTCGAGATGGTCGATCGCGGCCGGCTTTCGCGCGATCATTGCGGCCGAGGCCAGCGCATATTCGGCATATGCCCCGATAAAGCGCGGATTCGTAACTCCATAAATCTGGTCTCCGATGCGCAGGCCGGACACATCCGGCCCGATAGCCTGGATCTCGCCAGAGAGGTCGGAACCCAAGGTCAGGGGAAGGGGCTGGGGCAAAGCGCTGTTACCAGACCTGATCCAACCGTCCCAGGGGCCAACTCCGGCCGCGTGCACCTTGACGAGCACCTCGCCAGGGCCGGGAGTGGGCACGGCAATGGATTCAAACTGCATCGCGTCCGGGGGACCGAACTCATGCACACGCCAAGCCATCATAGAGGACATCACCGCAGATCCTTACTTCTGCTCGGGGGTAACTAGAGTTTCGCCAGGATCGGTAACGAACACGGCGAGCAGCTTTGCCGGTTCGGTGGTACTGGCGTTCTCGCTGACCTTATGGTGCGAGCCAGGATCCTCGTACCAGCCTTCACCCACCTGGTAGACCCTGGCGGGCCCATCGCCGACTTGGCTGCGAATGGCGCCGGATGTCACGTGCGCATAGATGAAAGCGGACTTGGGATGGAAATGGGATGGAGACTTGCCACCCGGAGCATAGGTTACCTCGAGAGCGATCAGGGTCTTGCCCGGGATATTCGGGATGGCGCGCTCGAAGACGGTCTTCACCGTCTCGCCCTGTCCCTGGGCGGATGCGGGCATATTCGCGAGTGTGAGTGCAATGCCGGCGGCGCCGATAACGCTGACTGACTTGCTCTTGATCATCCTCATTGTCCTTTCCTCATGCTGGGATCGGGAACGCGGAGATCTTGGGGCCGGAGCGTCCTACTCGGGAGGCCCAAGAACGGCTAAAAGGACTGTACCATCAGCAGGGGGCGTTATGTCCGGGCTCCTCCGAATGCAATGGCCACCGTTGTTGAGCGCCATTATGAGCGTTATGCCGGTCTATGCCTAAGCCGCAAATGTCTCGATATTGCGGGAGATCCTCCGATTTTGCGAAAATCGGCCCTGTCGAACGCATTCTGGCGCTCGGAGTAACAGAACCCCCTCAATAAAATGGCCCGGATTTCTCCGGGCCATTCCAATCGGAAGCTGCTCTACGGGAGACCGACTCCCCGAGTTTTCTGTCCTAAGCAGCGTTGCTGCGGCGCGGCAGCTTCCAGCCGGGACGGATGAAGTGGCACGTATAGCCGTTCGGAAGCCGCTCCAGATAATCCTGGTGCTCCGGCTCGGCCTCCCAGAAATCGCCCGCCGGCTCAAGTTCCGTGACTACCTTACCCGGCCAAAGGCCCGAGGCATCGACATCGGCAATCGTGTCCTCGGCCACCTGCCGCTGCTCATCCGAAGTGTAGAAGATCGCCGACCGGTAACTCAAGCCGCGATCATTCCCTTGCCGGTTCTTCGTGCTGGGGTCGTGGATCTGGAAAAAGAACTCCAGCAGGTCGCGGAAGCTCGTCTTCTCGGGATCGAATATGATCTCGATCGCCTCCGCGTGCGTGCCGTGATTACGATAGGTCGCGTTCGGCACGTCTCCACCAGAATAACCAACACGAGTGGAGACGACGCCGGGAAGGCGGCGGATGAGATCCTGCATGCCCCAGAAGCAGCCTCCAGCCAGAACGGCCCTCTCAGTTACGCCAGTCATACTGTTTCTCCTTTCTCTGCAAACAGCTTGCGGAATTCACCGTAGCCCTCGCTCTCCAGATCATCGTAATGGATGAACCGTAGCGAGGCCGAGTTAATGCAGTAGCGCAATCCGCCCGCCTCTTGTGGCCCATCCGGGAATACATGACCCAGATGGCTGTCGCCGTGGGCGGAGCGCACCTCGGTTCGCACCATGCCGTGGCTCGTATCGCGGATATCGACAACGTTGTCGGCATCGATCGGCTTGACGAAGCTGGGCCAGCCGCTGCCGCTGTCGTACTTGTCGAATGAAGCGAACAAGGGCTCGCCTGATACTACGTCAACGTAGAGCCCGGGTTCCTTGTTGTCCCAGTACGCATTGGCGAAGGGACGCTCAGTTCCGTCTTTCTGTGTCACCCGATACTGCTCTGGCGTGAGCCCGGACACAGCCTCGGGGTTCTTATGATAGGTTTTCATCTGATGTTCTCCTTCCGATGGGCGGAAGTGTGATTGGGGAGCCGCTTATGAGGCCACACTCTTACGCGCGATGGCATCGATATCGTTGCGCGAGATGCCAAGATCGTCGAGTTCGCGATCTGAGAGTTGCATTAGCTCGCGGATGACCTGGCGATAGCGCAGGAAGGCGCGGATCTTGGACGTGATAAAGGCGACAAACATGGGAAACTCCTGATGTTGAGCCGACGATCACAGCCGGCTTTTGGAAGGCAAAGCCTCGGTGAGGCTCTGCTCTGATTTCGCTCAGGCGGCGCGGGCGGAGCGCAGGCTCGACAGCGAGTCTATGGCGACCGCGAGGGATACGGCGAGCAGCCCGATGTCCTTAAGCAGGAACTGACCGGGAGCGACGGAAATCGCCGGATAGCCGACTTCCGGCAAAAACACGCCGGGCGTTGTTGCCATGAAACTAAGCGTCGTCACGAACAGCCCGGCCGACAGCACGCCACCGACGAGCGAATACACCGGGTTGACGAGCCGAGCCGCGATCAGGGCAGCGATGCTGAGTTCGAGGACGCCGAGGACGCTTGAGAAGCCCCGCACGCCAAAGATGGGATAGACCCAGCTCAACAGCGGGCTGTTTCCGACCAGTCCGGTCAGGCCTTCCGCCTCATAGGCGGTAAACTTCATGCCGCCGAACCAGGCGTAAATTACGACCAGCGAGGCATAGAGGCCTGCTGTCGTCACCGTCCGGCCGTGGCGGTCGACCAAATCCAATAAAATTGCCGCGCGAGCTTGGGAACTCGGATACGCCGCGACGCTCGGGGTATAAACATAAGACATTGCATTCTCCTGGGTTTCCGCGGCGACTGTTGCGGCCGGCTGCGGCATAATCGATACCGTATTGTATCGATTAACCCGGATGTATACCGATCTGTATCGTTTATCAAGCTAACAAAAGCAAAATGCCCGTTGCCCGCCTATGCGATGTGCCATTTGGCACCTTCGTGGCAATATTGCAGCCTCCCGATAGAGATGTAGAAAGGCAATAATAAATACTGATCAGTAGCGAACCTTCCCGAAGACAGTCTACCATCAAGGCTGCGTCAGGGGCAGAAGTAGCCCCGTGCACTGTCCGAGATGCATCTCGCTCCGTTCGGCAGGATGATCCCGCCAGCTCCGTCCGGAGGGACGTAGGCGCCGGTGGAGATCGTAAACCCACCATTGGGATCGGCGGGCACTGTCGAGCCGTCCGGGAGGGTGAACCTGCCATCCCGATAGGTGATGTGCCGGGAGTACCCTGGCGGGAGGGCCACTGGGATGGGCGCCGATGGCATGGGTGGTGCCGCTTGCGTCGACCCAAGATTGGCTGGCGGTACCGGCTGGGCTGCCTGGTCACCAGTAGAAACGCAGGCGGACAGTGCAATGGTCATCAGCAGGGCGGCCGGCACGCGCATCGGGATTCTCCGATCGTATGTTGGGTGACCATCTGAGCACAATCTGTCCAGGGATGTCTCCTGCCTCAGGATAAATCACCTGACAGAGCCGGGCATCATTAAGGAACGGAGAGAGCGAGAAGCTGCTGGCTAAGGGCCCGATGTGGACCGATCGCCGATGCGAGACCAGCCGATCCAAGATCCTCAGCCGATCAGAAAATGAACCGAGTGTTGATGAAGTTGGAGGTCTGCTCGGTGATGATTGTCTCAAGCAGATCCTTGTTCGCTTGCGTTTCCTTGGTGGCGATCATCGATCGGATCGAAAACGAGCGTAGCGCGTCCGTCACCGACAGGGTGCCCTCAGCCGAGTCCTTTCGGCCGGTGAAGGGAAAGACATCGGGACCACGCTGACACTGGCAGTTGATGTTAACCCGGCAGACCTGATTGACGAGCGGATCGACAAGCCGGCCGATCTGATCCGGGCTTGAGCTGAAGACGCTTACCTGCTGACCATGCTCGGACGTGGTCACGTACTCGAGCGCCATGTCGAGATCCTCGAAAGCCATCACGGGGACAACAGGCCCGAATTGCTCCTCCCGATAGAGCCGCATGCCCTCTTGGACAGGATAGACGACGGCCGGGTAGAACAGGGTGCCGGCCACGCTGCCGCCATCCTCGTTGACCACGCGAGCCCCTTTGGCTTTCGCATCCTCGACCAGAGCCGTCATGTGATCGGTCTTGCCGGCTTCAGGGAGCGGCGTGATGTTGACGCCCTTCTCCCACGGCATGCCGACTTTGAGCTTGCCCACCTCCTCGCTGAACCGGCGAAGAAACGGATCGGCAATGGATTGATGAACGATCAGCATCTTCAGCGCCGTACAGCGCTGGCCGTTGAACGTGAGGGACCCGATCAGGCATTCCTTTACGGCAAGCTCAACGTCGGCGTCCGGCAGGATGATGGCGGCGTTCTTGGCATCAAGCCCGAGAATAGCCCGCAGCCGGTTGGTCTTTGGATGCAGCTTTTTGAGGTGATCTGCAACCTTGCTCGAGCCAATCAGGGCCAGCACGTTCAGTTGACCAGTATCCAGCAGACGGGGCACGACGACCGAGCCACGCCCATACACCATGTTGATCACGCCCTTCGGAAAAGAGCTTTGAAAGGCCTCCAGCAGCGGGTAGAACAGCAGTGCGCCGAACCGCGGCGGCTTGAACACGACGGTATTGCCCATGATGAGGGCTGGGATCAGGGTCGCAAACGTCTCGTTCAGGGGATAGTTGTATGGACCCATGCAGAGGACGACTCCGAGCGGGGTGCGCCTGATCTGCCCGATGGTGCCTTCGACGATGGTGAAACGGGAGTTGCTGTTGTCGAGCTCCTTCAAGGCGTTGATCGTCGCCCGGATGTAGTCGACGGTGCGGTCGAATTCCTTCTCGGAATCTGCTTTTGGCTTGCCGATTTCCCACATGATCAAATCCACGACTTCCTGCCGTCGGCTGATCATCTGACTTGTGAAGTCTTGCAAGCAGGCTACGCGTTCGGCGACCGTCATGGTAGGCCATTGGCCACGACCGCCATCGTACGCGGCCACAGCGGCCTCGAGCGCCTCTTCCGCCTCCTTCTCTCCACCGGATGGGACACTCCCGAGCTCGATCTGCTGCAGCCCGCCATCCTTCGCTCGCAGGCAGACCGGCGATCGCACCGCATCGACGGGTCCATCCCAAGCTTTCAGTTCGCCGTTGACCAGATAGGTGCACTGGTTAATGGGTGGGGGAGGGTGGTGTTCCGCCGGGATCGCGCCGTCGGGGAAGAGCAGCCTTAAGGCATTGGAATTGACCATGTCACGCATTCCTAGTTGCCCACCACCGTAACCGGTCAGAGAGGCAGATCTATGGCTTGTTCGCCATTAGACCGGGGGTATGGCTGTGATCGCGATGCAGATTGCTAGATTTCGTCCGCAATTGCGACAATCGGATCCTCTCAGCATATTTCTGCAGCAACTGGCTGAGGACTTCGATAATCTCCTTGCGTGGTCACAGCCGGTGCTCCTGCAGGCTTTGGCACCCCCCGAGAGCTGACGGCGATCCTGTGGGATCGCCGTCTCTTTCATTTTAAAGACACTTTGGTGCCGGGGTGATGGAGGAATAAGGCTTCTGCGCCTTTCTCTCAGCTCGGACAACGACCTGGAGGGGACATGGGCAAATGGGACACCATCCTGAAAGAAGAATTCGACGGGCATTTGGTCGTGATCGAGGTCCGTCGGAGCGACTTCGAGGCAAGGACAGGTCAGGACGAGACAGGTGGCATCCGCGTCACGATCACTTGCCTGTGTGACTGCGACGATGAGACGGGCATTGTCACGACCACGCAGAACGTTGTAGCAAACGACGATATGGCAACTGCTGCAATAACCTTCGCGTTCGACGCCCTCAATGAACTGGAGGGCGACCTCATCGAGATCGGCCTCAGCCCTGAAGCGGCGGCTCGGATCTCCACCAGAATCCCCAATCGGGATAAGCTCTCAACCGAGAACGTGAGCTGAACCGAGCCTTACATCCAGGAAACAATGCGGGTGATGAACGCGCTCCTCGCTCATCACAAGTTTAGCGAGCTCAGGATGAGCGAATCTAAGTCCCCGCTGCGGTTGATGGCATGCAGGTCATCGGATCCGCCGATATGCCGGCCGTCGATAAATACTTGAGGAACTGTGGTCCGCCCGCCTGCTTTCTGAACCATCTCCGCCCACTTCTCAGGCTGTGTTTCGACGTCGATTTCGGTAAAGCTGGCTCCTTTCTGGGTGAGCAGTCTCTTCGCCGAGGCGCAGTAAGGGCACCAGCTTTTAGTGTAGAGGGTGATTTCCGACATGATCATCATCTCCATAGTGTGAATGGTTGAGCTAGAGAAACAACGGTAGATAAAGCACGCCAATGACGAGTGTCAGCGTGAGCACCGCAGTGGTGGACGCCCAGAAAGTGTTTCGTTCATTGCTTCGGTTCATGGCTTTGTCCTCATCGATGGATGACGGCACGGCCGCCCGCTTCGGACTGCGGGTCAGTGCGGGAGCGGGCCAATACGAGGGCCGGCATCATGCGCAGCGCTCACGATCATCTCGACAGCGGCTGCCAGTTCATCCTCGCCAAAGTCGTTGAATCCCAGACTGTCGATCGACATGTCGGTCGGGCCGGACATGACCTCGATCCAGAACGGCGGAAGGTCTAGGCTGGTACGTACCGGGCGCATTTCGGACAGATAGACTTCAACCGACCCAAGCCGCAGCACTGCAATAGTGCGCGAATTGTTTGTATCAACAGTCCGAAATACCAGTTGAAGATAGGCTTGGACGATGCGCCGCTCGATTTCGACAGCGCAGAGGTCGCTCAACAGAGGGTAGTCGACACAGGCTTGTTCGACGATCGGTTTGGTAAACATTGTCGATGCCTCCAAGTGAGGGTTTTTATGGCGGACTGTACGTTCCGGACGAGAACTTCGGTTAGGCCGCGACGCGCTGTGGACCGGGATGCGACCGTGGCATAAAAGCCTCCTGATTATCGGCTGAAAGCTGACGTGACGGTGGCTTGATTGCCCAGCCAGACCCAAGCGTGAGTCCGGTCACCTTCCCTCTTGATGTACACGTAGCCGGTCTGATGCCACGGCAGGACGGTATCCCGCTTGTTGTCGAGGATGAAGTCGCCGCGATCGGTCCGGATCGCCATGACGGCATGGCCTGCGCCGAGTTCATCGAGCACCACGACCATGCGAAGGGCCCGCCGCGGTAATCCGGCCTCGACCAGCAGACGACGCTTGAGAAGCTGATAGTCCTCACAATCGCCATAGCCATCGTCCGGGTAGTCCCAACGGTCGATCACGCCCCAATGGGCAATGTCTTCCTGCGGTGAGATGGCGGCGTTGACTTGCTGGTTGATCGCCACGATCAGGGCCCAGGCACGCTCGTCGAGCTCGATCGTGGCAGGCTCGGAAGGGTCGATCGCACAGTCACCCGGGCTCCGCTCGCAAAACTCACTCCAGGCGTCTGTCGGCTGAGCGCTCTCGCCCGCTGACGGAATCCAAGCTGCATTAAACGGGTGGAACTCGCCTGCATTGACGCGCGGGATCCCGACAAGGGAGAACAACAGGAGGAGGCCGATCACGATCGACCGCAGAGTCCAAACCAGGCCTCCGCGGGCGGTCTTCTTTTCAGAAACAGGGTAACAGGAGAACTGCCGTTTGATGGTCCAGGGCATCATCGCCCCTCCTGGTCTGTCCGGCTTGACAGGCCATCCTGCAAATTCCGGAAACGATACAGTTCTGTATCGGTAGGCGGATAAATATACCGATCTGTATCGTCCGACAAGGCGGCTTTGAGAGCAGATCCGCCAAGTCACCCTTGCGCAAACGCAGAAATTCCCTGAGGAGCACTTGATCTCGCGTGGGGCTAGGCATAGGTAAAGCTACTGATCTGTTTTGTGTTTGAGGGTATGATGCGCCGTTCAGAGATCCGAAATCATCTGCTTGAGACCGCGCTCCGGCTGTTTAATCAGCACGGCTATCACGCTACGGGCATCGACTTGATCATTGCCGAGGCCGGGGTCGCCAAGACGACACTCTACCGCTACTTCGAAACCAAGGAAGACCTGATCCTGGCCGCCCTCGAGCGTCGTGACGAGCAGGATCGGGACGCCATGAGGGCCTATGTCGAGCAACGCACGAATGATCCGGTCGAGCGTCTGCTGGCGACCTTCGATTTCCTCGAAGCCTGGTTCCGTGACGAGCATTTCCGCGGCTGCATTTTCATGAGCGCCGCAGGGGAGCATAAGGAGACCGTCAATCCGGTGTTCCAAGCCGCCGTGCTGCACAAGCGTCTGTCCCTGGCATACTTCGAGGAACTTGCCTATGCGGCGCGGGTTGCCGAGCCGAAGCGGATTGCGGCCGAGATGAACATGTTGCATGAGGGCGCGATCGCCGTCGCGCAGATGACCCGCAACATCGAGCCCGCCCGGCAGGCTAAGCGGATGGCGACCCAGTTGCTCGCAACGGAAGCACGGTCTGCGGTGGCGTCGGTATCCTAGCTAAATCCCGGACTTGCGGTCAGGCCAAATGCCTTCAAGTCACTTCATATTCGCTGAGGTCGATTGACACGAGTGTGCGTGAGCGGTCCGGCTGGCGGTTCGCGAGGCGCGGGTGAGCGCGTCTTCGGGTGGGGAACATGAATCCCCCGAAGTCCCTGACATCGTAGACGTACTGTGCAGCGAGGAAGCCGCCGGAAACGTCCACCTGATAATCGTGGCGGCGGAGCAGGAAATCGGGGCCAAAATAGAAGTCCTGTTCGCGGCAATGGCTGGCGATCGCAAGAGGAAAAGTCGCACGCAGGACCCGCCAGGTTTCATCTGCTTCCTGCCATGGCTCGACTTCCTCAACTTGAAAGCCGGGCATTGCCAGCAGGAAGGGAGTCGTCAGATACGTCCATAGCGCATATCCGTTGAAATAGGCCAGGTGTAATACCAGGTCCCTGAAGGTCTGACTCGTTCGTGATTTCCAGGATTGCGGTGGGTGTGATTCAACTTGGTGAGCCAAGGAGGGTTGCCATGCCGATCCCACTCCGCTCTGACTTCGATGC
>NZ_JBVVAK010000177.1:0-14029 GCF_055792825.1 Microvirga sp. GN3 | reverse complement strand
AGGACGGGCTCAACGATGCCCGCCGCATCCTGACCGAGAAGGCGCACGAGCTCGAGGCCCTGGCCCGCGGTCTGCTCGAATACGAGACCCTGACCGGCGACGAGATCCGCCATCTGCTCGACGGCCAGCCTCCGGTGCGCGACACCGGCGAGGCCATCACCCCCAGCCGCGGCTCCGCCGTGCCCACCGCCGGCCGTGGCCGGCCACGGGAGAGCGACGGGGAACTGATTCCGCAGCCCCAGAGCTAAAGCAAAGGTAGAAGGCGAGTGCTTCGACCGCACTCGCCTTTTCTTTTCCGCTCCCAGTCTGGTGACGGGCAGAAAAATTCGATCCTTGCCGGATTAACCCTGCGATCAGCTCCGTATACGGGTCATGAACGACGCCAAGCGCATGGATGTCATCGGACTGCTCGGACCCTTGCGGCGCTATGCTCGCTCGCTGGCACGGGACGAGAGCCAAGCCGAGGACCTGGTGCAGGACACCCTTGTTCGGGCCTATGAGCGGCGAAGCTCGTTCCGCCCGGGCGGCAACCTGCGTGGCTGGCTGCTCTCGATTCTGCACAACACCTTCATCGATCACCGGCGGCATCACGCGGCGGAGTTCCGTCGCCTGGAGCAGGCGGCTGCATTTGCCGAGACAGCGGCTCCGCCCGAGCAGGAAAGCCGGGTGCGGCTCCAGCAGGTTCAGGCCGCTTTCATGAGCCTGCCAGACGAGCAACGGGCTGCCCTGCATCTCGTCGCCATCGAAGGCCTGTCCTACCAAGAGGCCGCCACCGCTCTGAAGATCCCAGTCGGCACCCTTATGTCCCGCCTCGGCCGCGCCCGCGCCACTTTGCGAGGCTTCGAGTCAGGAACCGAGGTGTCGCGACCGTCCGAAGCCAAGCGTCCAAGCCTGCGCATTGTAGGAGGATCCGATGTCTGACCCTATCACCGAAGCGGACCTTCTGGCCTATGTGGATGACCAGCTTGACGTCACGCGACGGATTGAGGTCGAGGAGCATCTTGCCCACGATCCGGAAGCCGCCGCGCGGATCATGGCCGATCTGAAGGACCGAGATGCCCTCCGGCTGCTCCACGCTTGTCCTCTGCCCCGCGCTCCAGAGACCACCTTTGCAGCGGCTTCCCGGCTTGAGCGCGCTCTGGCTTGGCAGGAGTTCGGGCTGAAGCTGCGCCGGATCGCCGCCGTGGTGGCGCTGATCGGGTTCGGCTGGTTTGCCCATGGGCAGGTCGGGCTGGGGATTTCCGACAGCGAGGCCTCGCCCAAGCCGCCGTCTTTTGTCGAGGATGCCCTGCATTCGCACGAGACGGGCCTTTTGCGCGCCCGCATGGTCTCACAGCCGGAAGTCGAGGCCTATGACCCTGCCGAGATCCTGGCCGAGACTGGGGTCCAACTCCCAGTCTTGCCGGAGGGCTGGCAGGTTCGGGATGCACAGGTTTTCCCGTCCCGGCACGGGCACAGCGTCGAACTCGTCATCGATGCCAGTGATCTGGGCCGAGTGTCCCTGTTTGCCGCTCAGGCTCCGGCCTTCAACGTGATCGCCCCAACCCTGGCCCGCTTCGACAAGGCGAAGGCCGTGTACTGGCAGACCGGCCCGCTCGCCTACGCCCTGACCGGGACCGGCGGCGACAAAGCACTGGAGCAGGCAGCCCTGCGGCTGTCACGCCAGATTCCGTAAACCTCAGGAGAAAGCACCCATGAACACCCCCTATGCCTGGCAGACAGCGACCGCCCGCCCGAGTGGCGCCATCTTCGATGAAGGCCTGCGCCAGCACATGCTGCGGGTCTACAACTACATGGGCATCGGCCTCGTCCTTACGGGGCTGGTCGCCTTCTTCGTCGCCTCGACCCCTGCCCTTTACGTGCCGATCTTCCAGACGCCGTTGAAGTGGGTGGTGATGCTGGCGCCTCTGGCCTTCATCTTCTTCTTCTCGTTTCGCATGGACCGGATGACGGCAGCCAGCGCCCAGATGGCGTTCTGGGCCTTCTGCGCCGTGATGGGCCTGTCGCTGGCTTCCGTGTTCCTGGTCTTCACCGGCGCCAGCATCGCGCGCACCTTCTTCATCACCGCGACCATGTTCGGCGCCACCAGCCTCTATGGCTACACGACCAAGCGGGATCTCTCCAGGTTCGGCTCGTTCCTGATCATGGGGCTGATCGGCATCATCATCGCCTCGCTCGTGAACATCTTCCTCGGGTCGAGCCTGCTGCAGTTCGCGATCTCGATCATCGGCGTGCTCGTGTTCACGGGCCTGACCGCGTACGACACGCAGTCGATCAAAGAGCAGTATGCCGAAGGCTTCGGCCATGAGGCTAACAGCAAGATGGCCGTGTTCGGCGCGCTCTCGCTTTACCTGAACTTCGTCAACATCTTCCAGCTGCTCCTCAGCCTTACGGGTCAGCGGGAAGAGTAATCCGTTTCATCGCCAAGGAGAATTGAACCAAATGGACCATCAGGATCGTCAAGCCATCGAGCAACTGTTTGGCAAGCTGGCTCAGGTTGAGGGCCAGGCTGCAGCCCCGGATGCACAGGCTGCGGAATTCATCCGCTCACAGACCGCACGCCAGCCAAATGCGCCGTACTACATGGCCCAGACCATCGTGGTGCAGGAGCAGGCGCTGAGCGCCGCTCATGGCCGTATCCAGCAGCTCGAGCAGGATCTCGCCAGCCGTCCGGCCGGCGGAGGCGGCTTCCTGTCCGGCCTCTTCGGTGGTGGCCAGACCCGTCCCCAGCCGCATCAGCCTTACCAGCCGCAGCCGATGCAGGGCATGCCCCCGCATATGGCGCCCGGCGCGGGCGGGATGGCTCCCGGTCGCGGGGGCGGCTTCCTGGCTGGTGCAGCCCAGACTGCGATGGGCGTCGCCGGCGGTGTGCTGCTCGGCAACATGATTGCAGGTGCCTTCTCCGGCGGGGACGAGGCGAAAGCCGCAGATGCCGGTCAGGCCGAGCCGCAGCAGGCCGCGGCCGAAGACATGGGTGATGCCGGCGAAGACTTCGGCTTCGATGAAGCCTAAGCCGTGACCGCGAACCAAGCGGCGGGGCTCAGGGCTGAGCTCCGCCGCCCTTATTGCATCGCAGCACATTGAGGACTGCGATCACAATGGCGAACGTCGCGGCGCAGGGCGAGAAGATGACCCTACGGCAACATGGACGCGGCGCAGCTCGATGGGATGGCGGAGTTCACCAACGACAACAACGCCTTCCGTGAGCTCGACGATACCCAACAGCTTAACCTGACGCAGCACGGATCCCCTAAGCTTCCATGGCGGTTGAGGGCTTGCTTGAAACTTGGTGGGCTACTGGCGTCGCCGCGAAGCGCCTTGATCGCAGAAGTCACGAACCTGAGGAGAAGGACGGATATGGCCAGTTTCGACGATCGCCGGGATACCTTCGAAAGGAAGTTTGCTCACGATGAGGAGTTGCTGTTCAAGGCAACGGCCCGCCGCAACAAGCTGTTCGGTCTTTGGGCCGCCCAGCAACTCGGCAAGATCGGCCCGGATGCCGAGGCCTATGCGAAGGCTGTTGTCGTGGCGGATTTCGAGGAAGCCGGTGATGCCGACGTCATCCGTAAGGTGCGCCAGGATTTCGAGGCCGCCGGCAAGACGGCCAGCGATGCCGGGCTGGCCGATGTCCTGTCCGGCCTGATGAATGAAGCCATCGAGCAAATCAAAGCAGGATCATAGACTTCTGGCCCGATACCGCTTGGGCGCTTCAAGATCTTCCAAAGCGTCCTGAAAGCGCTTTAGGCTGTTGAACCGATGATCGCTTCTGGCGATCATCGGCCAGCGTTCTCCCTGGCAAGTCAACTCACAGTCGCCGCTGGCAGGACCGCTGACGAACTCTTGACCATCCCCCCACTCGCATTGCTTCATGTGACCCACTATAGCCAGGACCATGCCCGACCCTTCGAGTAGTCTCACGACCGTCGCATTGGCCGACGGCGACGTCGAACCCCGACAACGATTTTCTGAGGTCCTGAGTGGCCTCGCGGCTCGGCCTGGGTCAGCCGTCAGTATCGGCGACGTGCTGAACGCCTTTGGCGCCCTGATGCTGCTGTTTGCCGCACCCAACATGCTGCCGCTTCCGCCCGGCATGTCGGCGGTCCTGGGAGCGCCGCTTCTCTTCATCACCGCCCAGCTGATGCTCGGGCGCTCCACCCTCTGGATGCCCCGCTTCATCTGCGAGCAGTCGATCTCGCGTGACTTCTTCGCCCTCCTGACCGCGAAGCTCACCCCTGTCCTCCATCGGGCAGAGCGTTTCCTGCAGCCTCGGATCAGCCTGCTGCTCCATCCGGTCCCGGAGCGGATCGTCGGTGCTGCTTGTCTCCTTCTGGCGATCATCTTGTTCCTGCCAATCCCGTTCGGCAACATTCCCCCGGCTTTTGCCATCGCGGCGTTCGCGCTCGGCATCCTGGAGCGGGACGGCTTGGCCACGCTCGTCGGCTGGCTCGCCACCATCGGCAGCCTGCTGATCCTGGCCGCCATCTCTTCGGCGATCATCGCCGGCATCAACGCCTTTCTCGACCAGCTGTGGGTTATCCTCGGATGAGAGATCCCGACATGAATCCTGCCACCGCAGCATCGATCCTCCTGGAGGGGTGCCCTGGGCACCTGACACACCGTGCTTGAACTCGGCATCGCCGTCCTTCTGATCGGCCTGAACGGCCTCTTTGCGTTGTCAGAACTGTCCATCGTCTCGGCCCGCAAGGCCCGCCTTAAGACGATGGCTGACAACGGACGCGCGGGTGCCGCCACCGCCCTCAGACTGGCAGAGGATCCCGGACGGTTCCTGTCGACCGTTCAGATCGGCATCACCCTCGTCGGCATCCTGGCGGGCGCCTTCTCTGGCGCAGCGTTGGGTGAGCGCCTCACCCAGATCTTTCTCGACCTCGGCATGCCCGAGCGCGCGGCCGAGCCACTCGGCTACGGCCTTGTGATCGGGACCATCACCTATCTCTCCGTGGTCCTGGGTGAACTCGTACCCAAGCACCTGGCGCTCAAAAATCCGGAAGGGATCGCCTGTGCCGTGGCGCCTCTGATGGCATTGATCTCCCGGATCGGTGCTCCCGTGGTCTGGCTGCTCAATGCCTCGACCAAGCTGATCTTCCGCCTCTTTGGACAGAGCACGGAATCCGACAGCGTGGTGACCGAGGAGGAGATCAAAACCATCATGGCCGAGGCGGAGACCGCCGGCGTGATCGAGACGGACGAGCGCAAGATGATCGCCGGCGTGATGCGTCTGGGCGACCGGGCCGTGCGGGGAGTGATGACGCCCCGCACCGATGTCGATTGGATCGACATCGACGACACAGCATTCGAAATCCGTGAGGTTCTGATCAACACGGCTCATTCCCGACTGCCGGTGGCCGAGGGGCACCCTGACAACATGCTGGGCGTAGTGCAGGCCCGGGAACTCCTGGCGGCCTCGCTGCGGGACGAGCCCCTCAACATTCGCGCCCATATCCGCAGAGCCCCGATCATTCCCGATACCCTTGATGCGCTCGATGCCCTGGAGGTGCTGCGGCAGGCTGAGGTCCCGATGGCGCTCGTGCACGACGAATACGGCCACTTCGACGGCGTCGTCACCCCGGCCGACATCCTCGATGCCATCGCAGGGGCATTCCGCTCGGATGAGGGGACGGCAGAGCCGGAAGCCATGCAGCGCGAAGACGGCTCCTGGTTGCTGGCCGGCTGGATGCCGGCGGACGAAATGGCCGATCAGCTTGGGCTCACCCTGCCGGAACGCCGCGACTATGAAACCGTCGCAGGTCTGGTGATTGGTGAGCTGCAGCACCTTCCCAGCACGGGCGAGGCCGTCGAGGCACTGGGCTGGCGCTTTGAGGTCATCGACCTGGATGGACGCCGGATCGACAAGGTCCTGGCGAGCCGGATCAACACCCAAGAGGCCGCCTGACCATGCCCAAGCGCATCACTCTCCTCATCGCTGGGTTAACCCTGTCCCCGGTCATGGCCGAGGCAGCAGCCTGCAAGCTCGACCAGGCAACCTTCCGGCCGAAACTTGCGCCGGAAGCCTATGTTCTGAGAAGCAGCCGCAATGGCGACGATTTCCAGTTCGATCTCAGCATCCAGAGAACGAGCGAGACGTTCCGCTTCCAGGTCGAGATTGATGAGCGCACGGGCGAAGGCACGATCACCTCGCTTCCCGATGGCGCAGGACGCAATCCCAGGATCAAGACAGGCTTCAGGCTGCTGGACGCTAGTGGCCTGAAGACCTCGCCGCAGGGCGAGATCGGTCAGATCTCCTTTCTCGACCTTGGACGAGGCTTCGTCGATTTCCGCCTCCGTGAACGCCCGCAACCGGAGCCTTACACCGCCCCGCCCTCAGGTCTCTGGAAAGTGACGGAGTGTCAGGCGAAGTAGCTGCCTGCCTGAGCAGCCAGCAGAAGATATCCCCTGAACGCAGGACTAAAAGGACCCTCGAATGGACTTTGCTTGGATTTCCGATCCAACGGCTCTGGTAGCATTGGCGACCCTGATCGTGATGGAGGTGGTGCTCGGCATCGACAACCTGATCTTCATCTCGATCCTCACCAACAAGCTGCCTGAATACCAGCGCTCCAAAGCCCGCCGCATCGGCATCGGCTTGGCCCTGATCCTGCGCCTCGGCCTGCTTGGCACCATTGCCATCATCGTCACCCTGACCGAGCCGATCTTCACCCTGTTCGGGCACGGGTTCTCCTGGCGCGACCTGATCCTGATCAGCGGCGGCCTCTTCCTGGTCTGGAAGGCCACCAAGGAGATCCATCACAACGTCGATCCCACGCCATCCGACGACGTCTTCGATACGACCAAGGCAACCATGACCTTCGGCGCAGCCATCACCCAGATCCTGCTGCTCGACCTCGTCTTCTCCCTGGACAGCATTATCACGGCGGTCGGCATGACGGACCACGTCGCCATTATGGTGATCGCGATCATTGTCGCGGTGACGACGATGCTGCTCGCCGCCAATCCACTCGCCAACTTCATCAACAACAACCCGACGGTGGTGATGCTGGCGCTCGGATTCCTGATGATGATCGGCATGACCCTGATTGCGGAGGGCTTCGGTGCGCATGTGCCGAAGGGCTACATCTACGCCGCCATGGCGTTCTCGGCCCTGATCGAGGGCCTGAACATGCTCTCGCGGCGGGCGGCCCGCCGCAAGGTCGCTGGATCCTCACCTAAACCGAAGCATTGAGGTCACACGCAGGGAGGCTGCGTCTGCCGCAGCCTCTTGCCTTCAGCCTCTCATTCCCTTTGCAAGGAACCATTGCATGATCAGCATCACACGCTCCGTGGCAGCCTCCACCTTGGCTTGCACCCTTGCCCTGTCAGGAGCCGCCGCTCTGTCTCAGACGGCCAGCGCCTATCGCAGCGCCGACGTGGTCGCCGGCAAATCGCATCGCCTCGGGATTTACGGCAACGTGCAGAAGGACTGCACGTCGGGACCGCTGCCGACGATCCGGGTGGTGACGCCGCCCATGCATGGCGAGCTGAACGTGCGAAGCGGGAAACTCAAAGCCGGACGGATCTCCCGCTGCCCAAAACTGGAGCCGACAGCACAAGGAGTCTTCTACAAGGCCAATCCCACCTACAAGGGAGCAGACGAGGTCGGCTACGAGGTCAGGTCCGTCAGCGGCAAGGTGGAGAGCCACACCGTGAGGATCACCGTGAAGGACGCACAGCCATCGGATTCCAAGCCAGGCGAAGATGCCGACCTGTGACGCACTCGAGACATCGGGTCGGCATTCGGGAGCGAAAGCCACCAGACTTGATCCAGCCCGTCAGGGAGTGTCCGCAGCGACGTTCACTGCAACCCTAGGGCTTCAGCAACTCTTCGCTTGCGGCGTCCCGTACCCGCCGGATGCAGAGTTTGGTACAGGCTGCCCTTGCCAACATCCTGCGCCATCGCGGCCGGACCGGCGGACGACTTGAGGAGAGTTCCAATGGGCATGCATGCTGCCCTCCCACCGAGGGTCGGAGAGCTCCTGGAGACGTGGCGCCTGGTTCCTGACGGCCCTCTGCTGACGACGCGTTCCAGTTGGGTCGCTCCGGTCCAGCACGAGGGTTCACCCGCGATGCTGAAGGTCGCCCGCATCCCCGATGAGCAGTCGGGCTACCGACTGATGACGTGGTGGAATGGCCGGGGCGCCGCCAAGGTCTTTGCCTCGTCCGCAGACGCCCTGCTCATGGAACGGGCCACAGGCACCAGTAATCTCGCCCGGATGGCCTGGTCGGGCCAGGATGACGACGCCTGCCGGATCCTGTGCGACACGGCGGCTCGGCTGCACGCACCGCGGCGCGGCAAGCTTCCTGCGCTGCACCCGCTGGAGGCTTGGTTCCAGCCGCTCTTTCAGCTCGCCCCGGAACACGCAGCACTTGCCCCCGCGGCCGAGACGGCGCGCCAGCTCCTGGCCGTTCCATACGCCATCGGTCCACTCCACGGCGACCTGCACCACGAGAACGTGCTCGATTTCGGTGAGCGGGGGTGGCTGGCGATCGACCCCCACGGGCTGCTGGGTGAACGAACCTTCGACTATGCCAACATCTTCACGAACCCCGATCTCAGCGATCCGAGCCGACCGCTCGCCACCGTGCCGGGCCAGCTGGAGGCCCGGCTGGAGGTCGTGATCGGCGCGACGGGGATTGAGCCCCAGCGGCTCCTTCGCTGGATCGTCGCGTGGACGGGGCTGTCGGCGGCCTGGTTCATCGGCGACGGCGACGACAAGGGTGCTGCCATCGACCTCACAATCAACGCGATGGCTCGCGGTCTGCTCGGATGACTCACGAGAACGATGAAGATGACCGCATGCAGGAAGAACCAACACGAACTCCGGCTGAGGTGCTTGCGGCATTGACGATTGTCGGGGACCTGTTTGAAGCCTACCTCCTGACCGTCTATCTCCACGGATCGGCCGTGTCAGGCGCTCTGCGGCCACAGAGCGATGTGGATCTGCTGATCGTCACCGAACAACCAATGACGGATGCCATGCGGGAGAGCCTCCTGGCTGCCCTGATGCGGATTTCCGGTCGCCATCCCGCCAGTCCCACGGGCCCGCGCTGCATCGAGCTGATGGTGTTCCTGAAGTCTCATCTTTCGGCATCGGCCTATCCGGCGCGCAGCGAGTTCATCTATGGCGAATGGTTGCGGGACGCCTTCGAGGCCGGCGAGCTTCCAAAGCCCGTTTCGGACCCTGAGCTCACTCTGGTGTTGGCGCAGGCCCGGCAGGAGGCGAAGGCCTTGGTCGGGCCTGCGGCGGCGGAGCTGCTGCCCGAAATCCCTGATGACCACATCCGCCGAGCCATGCGCGACGTCCTTCCTTCATGGCTCGACAACCTGACAGGTGACGAACGAAACGTCCTGCTGACACTTGCCCGCATGTGGCGGACGGCGGCGACGGGCGAGTTCGTGACGAAGGATGCCGCCGCCGAATGGGTCATTCCTTACCTGCCCGACCAAATTGCAGATGTGCTGATCTGCGCTCGGGACGCGTATCTTGGCAGAACCAAGGACGCCTGGACAACCCACCCGACCGAAGTGCGCCGGGCGGCAGACTACTTGCAGCAACAGGTAGCGGCACTGCTGTGACCGCTGTGGCTCGCAGCAGCCGTTGCACTCTGCCGGAATAATGGGTGCTGCGCCTAGTTCCAGATAGGGCCCTCTTGTGCCCCGGAGACCGGCTAGCCTCGTTTATGCAGTTGCAAATGACTTGCAACTGCATAAACTACCCGGACGATCACCGGAGAGATGATGATGACGAAGCTCACTGCCCTTTTGTTCGGCCTTGCAATGCTGGGCTTCACCGTCGCGTCCCCAGCTCAGGCCGCGGACGGCAAGCTCAAGGTCGTCACGACCTTCACCGTCATCGCCGACATGGCGCGGAACGTCGCGGGCGATGCCGCCATCGTGGAGTCGATCACCAAGCCCGGGGCGGAGATCCACAACTACCAGCCGACACCAGGCGATATCCTGCGGGCGCAGGATGCCCATCTCATTCTGTGGAACGGCCTCAATCTCGAACTCTGGTTCGAGAAGTTCCTGCGCAATCTGAAGGAGGTGCCCAGCATCGTCGTGTCCGAGGGCGTGCGGCCGATGGGAATCCAAGAGGGGCCCTACACCGGCAAACCTAACCCCCACGCCTGGATGTCGCCCAGCGACACTCTCATCTATGTCGACAACATCCGCGACGCGCTCATCAAGCACGACCCGAAGAACACTGAGACCTACCGGGCCAATGCGGAGGGCTACAAGGCGAAGATCCAGGCAACGGTTGCACCCATCCGGTCAACCCTGGCGGCGATCCCGGAACAGCGGCGCTGGCTCGTGACCAGCGAGGGCGCGTTCAGCTATCTCGCCCGCGACTTCGGCCTGAAGGAACTCTACCTCTGGCCGATCAACGCCGATCAGCAGGGCACGCCGCGGCAGGTGCGCAAGGTCATCGATGCCGTGCGGGCCAACTCCATCCCAGCTGTCTTCTCGGAAAGCACCGTCTCGCCCGATCCGGCCAAGCAGGTGGCGCGCGAGACCGGCGCCAAATATGGCGGCGTTCTCTACGTCGACTCCCTGAGCGATGCCACAGGTCCGGTGCCGACCTATCTTGATCTCCTGCGCATCACCTCGGAGACCATCGCCAAGGGATTGACCGAATGAACCTCCCCACACGAGGAGCGGATCCTCGTTCAGGCACCGCCGACGCGGGACTTGCCGTCAGTGGTGCAACCGTCACCTACCGCAATGGGCATACCGCTCTTCGGGACGTGAGCTTTGCGATCCCGCGTGGCACCATCACGGCGCTGGTGGGGGTCAACGGCAGCGGCAAGTCGACCCTGTTCAAGGCCGTCATGGGCTTTGTCCCCGTATCGCCCGGCTCGATCGCGATCCTCGGCGGGTCTGTTGCCCAGGCGCTCAAGAGCAATATCGTCGCCTACGTGCCCCAGAGTGAGGACGTTGACTGGAATTTTCCCGTTCTGGTCGAGGACGTGGTGATGATGGGCCGCTACGGCCACATGAACCTGCTGCGCCTGCCCCGGCGCCAGGACCGCGAGGCCGTGGACGCAGCGCTGGAACGGGTCGGCATGAAGGCCTTCCGGAAGCGCCAGATCGGCGAACTCTCGGGCGGCCAGAAGAAGCGGGTCTTCCTGGCACGCGCCCTGGCGCAGCACGCCCGTGTCATTCTCCTCGATGAACCCTTCACCGGTGTCGACGTGACCACGGAGGAGGCCATCATCGTGCTCCTGCGTGGGCTTCGCGACGAAGGCCGCGTGATCCTGGTTTCGACCCACAATCTCGGCAGCGTTCCCGAGTTCTGTGATCGCGCCGTGCTGCTGAACCGGACCGTGCTGGCCGCGGGACTGACTGAGGCGGTGTTCACGCGGGCCAACCTGGAAAAGGCTTTTGGCGGCGTGCTTCGGCACTTCGTGTTTGATGCCAGCCTTCGCGCGGGAATCTCGTCGGTGGATGTCATTTCCGATGACGAGCGGCCGCTGGTCATCTACGCGGACAAAGCTTCGGATGCGACCAAGAATAGCACGGCCATCCCACCGGCCGCAGGAAGCGAGCCCACCTGATGGCCCAGCTCCTTGAGCCGTTTTCCTACGACTATATGGTCAACGCCATGTGGGTGAGCGCCCTCGTCGGGGCGGTCTGCGCCTTCCTCTCCGCCTATCTGATGCTCAAGGGCTGGTCGCTGATTGGCGATGCGCTCTCACATGCCATCGTCCCAGGTGTCGCCGGCGCCTACATGCTCGGCCTGCCCTTCTCCCTTGGAGCTTTCCTCTCGGGCGGACTGGCGGCCGGCGCCATGCTGTTCCTGAACCAGCGCACGAAGCTCAAGGAGGACGCCATCATCGGGCTGATTTTTACCTCGTTCTTCGGGCTCGGGCTGTTCATGGTGTCGCTCTCGCCCACCTCCGTGAACATCCAGACCATTGTCCTCGGCAACATTCTGGCCGTCACACCCGAGGATACGCTGCAACTCGTGGTCATCGCGGGCGTGTCCCTCGCCGTTCTGCTGCTGAAGTGGAAGGACCTGCTCGTCACCTTCTTCGACGAGAACCACGCCCGCTCGGTCGGCCTGAATCCTACGGCTTTGAAAGTCCTGTTCTTCACCCTGCTCAGCGCCTGCACGGTGGCGGCGTTGCAGACGGTCGGGGCGTTCCTGGTGATCGCCATGGTGGTGACACCCGGTGCTACGGCCTACCTTCTGACTGATCGGTTTCCACGGCTGATCCTGATCAGCGTAATGGTCGGCGGGCTGTCGAGCGGCATCGGCGCCTATCTCAGTTATTTCCTCGACGGTGCGACCGGTGGCATCATCATCGTCCTGCAGACACTGGTGTTCCTGACCGCCTTCATCCTGGCGCCCAAGCATGGGCTGCTCGCCGCCCGCCGGCGCATGCGAGCCGCATCGGAGGCGAGCCTGTGATTGGCCTGCTTGACACGCTTGCCCTACCCTTCACCTTTCCGTTCATGCGGGAAGCCCTCGTGATCGCCATGCTCGTCGCGGTGCCGGCGGCACTGTTGTCGTGCTTCCTGGTGCTCAAGGGCTGGTCGCTGATGGGGGATGCGGTCTCGCATGCGGTGCTGCCCGGTGTTGTCCTGTCCTATATTGCCGGCCTTCCCTTGGCGGTGGGCGCCTTCGCGTCCGGCATGGTCTGTGCGCTCGCCACCGGCTATCTGAAGGAGAACAGCCGCATCAAGGAGGACACGATCATGGGCATCGTGTTCTCCGGCATGTTCGGCCTCGGCATCGTGCTCTACACCAAGGTGGAGACGGAGGTGCATCTCGACCACATCCTCTTTGGTGACATGCTCGGCGTGGATTGGCCGGACCTGGTGCAGAGCGCGATCATCGCCGCGGTCGTTCTGGTCATCATTGCCATGAAGTGGCGGGATCTCCTGCTTCATGCGTTCGATCCGCAGCAGGCCCAGGCCATGGGGTTGCCGGTGCGGCTTCTCCACTATGGCTTCCTGTCTCTGCTCTCCCTGACGATTGTGGGCGCATTGACCGCGACCGGCATCATTCTGACCATTGCCCTGCTGATCACGCCGGGTGCCGTGGCGTTTCTCCTGACGAAGCGGTTCGGGACGATGCTGGTCGTGTCGGTGTTGGTGGCCGCGGTGGCATCCTTCACCGGTGTCTATGTCAGCTTCTTCATCGACAGCGCCCCCGCCCCGACCGTCGTTCTGCTCATGGCTAGCACCTTCGTTGCGGCCTTCGTTCGTCAGCATGGCTTCAGCATTCGTCAGAGTGTTGGCGCTGCGGAGTGACGGTCCCACCTGCGCAGGTTCCGTTGCAAACCCTGACATAGGTTAAGCGACGGCCGGACGTGGCCTCAGGCCAGGCAGTAGCGCTGAAGAGAGCAGCAATGAAGTCACTCTGAGCCTTCATGTCATTCGCAGGCACGCACGCCACCTGACCCTTGCGGATCATCGCCATCACCTCATAGCCGGCAACTGCAAGGCAGTTTGAAAGTTCTTGAAGCCCAGCCCTGGACGAACCAGCCGCTTGATGCGCCGGTGATCCTGCTCGACGATGCTGTTCAGAAATTTCATCTGCCGGAGCCTCGTAACGCGCCAGAGTTTTCTGCTCTGCGTCATGGCTTTGGCCGCGCTTCGATAAGCGGCATTCTTGTCGACCGTGATCGTCTGCGGATTGACGGTGTGCGGCTGCTTCAACGCCTTGCGGAAGAAGCGCCGGGCGGCCGCCGCATCCCGCTTGGATGAGAGCAGAAAGTCGATTGTCTGCCCGGTCGCATCGACGGCGCGGTACAGGTACACCCACTCGCCTTTGACCCGAATATATGTCTCATCCACGCGCCAGGAGCCGTTCGTTGGACGCAGATGCGGACGGATGGGTTCTGTCGCAAATCCGGAACAAGGACGAGAAAGCAGCAGGTGCATCGGGTGTTGTCATGTCTGGATGGCGCCCGTTTGGCAACGTGATTGTTGATGATGCTTGGGCCTAGCGGGGCGGGTGCGGTCATGTCTCCGGCCTTTGAACGCGGTGCTTCATGACCGCAGGCCCTG
>NZ_JBVVAK010000176.1:0-14087 GCF_055792825.1 Microvirga sp. GN3 | reverse complement strand
GGCGCGACATGCGCCCACCGCGGCCCGGACCGGCCGCATCCTTCATCATCTCTGTCATCATTGTCACCCTTCTGCGGATTCCGTCCGCTTACAGGATGTCTCAGGAAACTGTGGGGCAGAGGACCCCTTTCTTTGCCACCAGACCTGGACGGAAACCAGGGCTTCGGGCCCGGATGACAAGAGTCGGGCAGCGGAAAAGATGGACCATCCTCGACCCCAAACGATCGGCATCGACATCTCAAAGGCGACCCTTGATATATATGCCCATCCTGCAGGCTGCGAGCGGCAATTCACCAATACCGCCCAGGGCCAAAGGGAGCTGATCGATTGGCTTGTGCAATGGCCGATCGAGCGGATCGCCTATGAAGCGACTGGCGCTTACCACCGGCAGCTAGAGCAGGCTCTGGCGGACTGCCATGCGTCAAGCTCAACCCGGCTCGAGCATGGCGGTTCGCACAAGCGGCAGGCACTCTCGCCAAGACGGATAAAATTGATGCGGTAATTCTAGCCCGCATGGCGACGACGCTTCAGCCTCCCGTGCGCCCCGCAAGTACGCCCCAACAAGCCAAGCTCGCGGAACTGATCAGCGCTCGCGATGGCCTGGTCCGCGATAAGATCGCGCTTCAAAATCAAGCAAAAAACCTGACGCTGCCTCTCCTCAAGCGTCAGCACAAAAAGCGCCTTGATCAGATCGAGCGGCATATCGAACAGATTGACGCCGAGGTTGCGACGATCATTGCAGCTGACCCGGAGTTGGCCCGCCGGCACGAAATCATCTCCAGTATCGCTGGGGTAGGCACACGGACGGCTGACCAACTGGTCGCTACCATGCCAGAACTAGGAGCACTTGATCCCAAACAAGCTGCTTCCCTTGCAGGCCTGGCTCCCATCGCCCGACAATCGGGGCAATGGAAAGGACGCAGTTTTCTTCAAGGAGGACGGGCCAACGTAAGACGTGCACTTTACCTGCCGGCCCTCGTTGCCGCCCGCTACAACCCAGATTTCACGGCAAAATATCACAGTCTCATCACGTCCGGGAAACCGGCGAAGGTCGCTGTGGTCACGCTTATGCGGAAGCTCATCGTAAGGGCCAATGCGCTCATCAAAGCCGACCGCCTATGGGTCGAAAAACGTGCTTGATCACAACGGAAACTAATCGCGGGGCATTTTGCAAGCTTTTCCTCAACAGCTCACCCACCCGGGCGCTTAATAAGAGCCGAGGGAGCCTTGCGGGCAGTCCCGATCGCAGCAGATCCCTTGGCGCGCCGTGTCGACGTACGCCGGGGGCAGGGTCGTCTTTGCGGTCGACATCAGTCGCCGCAGGATGGGCTTTCGCAGGCCGGATGTTCCAATATCGACGACGCACTCCGCTCATCGATGCGCGGGTGCACCCCATCAGGCGGAATCATCTTGCCCACGTCCCGGCAGGGACGTCTCAGTGCATCCAGGTTGGATGCGAACGGTGGCCGGACGGATCAGGTCCAGCGGGAGGGTATTGGGTTATCCGTTGGCGGCCGCCAGTCCGGCCGAGCGATTGAGGCGCTGACCGGACACAAGCATCGCGTGCATGATAACAGGGAAGTGACGAGCCACGTCGAACGGCTGAGACCGTATGTTCTCGGGGTGAAGGCGGCTCACCCTCGCCGTAAGCTGAGATCGGAGGGTGCTTCGGAGTGGCCGAAGCCGAGCCCCAAGCTGAGCGAGGATGAACCATGGATCAGCATAGCAGACTTTTCATCGGTCTGGACGTCTCGAAACTGATGATTTCTGTCGCCGTCGCGGATGGCGAGCGGGGTGGTGAGGTAAGATTTTTCGGGGCCATCCCCTCAGATCCGGCCTCGGTGTCATCCATCATGCAAAAGCTGGCCAAGCGAGGAGCAAAGCTCCACTTCTGTTACGAGGCAGGGCCGACAGGGTACGAACTCTACCGTCAGCTCACCGAGATGGGCCATGATTGTGTGGTGGTGGCACCGGCACTCATTCCCAAGCGTCCTGGAGATCGCGTGAAGACCAACCGGCGCGATGCGGTCAGCTTGGCACGGTTACATCGTGCGGGTGAGCTGACAGCGGTTTGGGTGCCGGACCGCGGGCATGAGGCTATGCGCGATCTCGTGCGGGCCCGAGAAGCAGCCCAGGAGGCTCAAAAACGGGCGCGTCAGCAGCTTCAGTCGTTCCTCCTTCGACATGGCCGCATCTATTCGGGCCGCTCATCCTGGTCGCTGGCGCATATGCGGTGGATATCGACTCTGACGTTCGAGCATCCGGCGCACTTCATCGTGCTCAAGGAATACTGCCAGGCGATCGAGGATGCCGAGGTGCGCTTAAAGCGTCTGACCGATCTGATCTCGGAGACTGTCAAATCCTGGACGATGGCTCCTGTTGTCGAAGCCTATCAGGCGTTACGAGGCGTGTCGTTGATGGCCGCCGTCGTCTTTGTTGCCGAAATTGGCGACATCCGCCGCTTCGAAAACCCCCGCCAGCTGATGGCCTTTCTCGGCCTCGTTCCGTCAGAGAGCTCGACAGGTGAACATGTCAAACGTGGTGGGATCACTAAGGCCGGGAACTCTCGGGCCCGTCGCATGCTGGTCGAAGGCGCATGGGCTTACCGCTTCCCTGCGCGGGTCAGTCGAACCAAGCAAGCGCCGTTGGAAGGCCTCCCGAGAACCGTTCGCGAAATAGCGTGGAAAGGTCAGCTCCGCCTCTGCTCGCGCTATCGAAAAATGATTCTCTCGGGGAAGCACAAGGCCATCGCGATCACCGCGATCGCCAGAGAAATGGCGGCCTTCCTGTGGGCGATCGGTCAGGAAGTGCAACCAGCTCACCACGCTTAGCCAAGCACCGCATATCGCGCGCATGAGAAAGAGGAGACAAGATCGATCATCTGCTGATGCTCAATATTGGAGGCAGGGCCCCGGTCGGGGAATCTTCGATGGAACTGAGTGGCCGACTACGTCGATGCCCGTGCTGAGATAGAAGCAGCCCCAGGCGTACACACGGAAATGCGGTATCCAACCCGCGTATAAGAGTTTGCAAACCGTCGTCTTGAGGTCCTGTCTCCTACATTGCGCATTAGTACACTATGCAGGACCAGCCATTATTGGCGGGCTGAACAGTCGTGGCCATGCCGCTTGCATTTGAACATAAGAGTTCCAAAGACACAAAAATTGCGGCAAAGTTGGTGTGGATGGCGGTCGCCGGGCGTTCGGTCTTAAACATCGGGGCCTTAGAATTAATGGTTGGTTGAACGACCTCTCATTCTCCCAAAATGGTGGCCGTCATCCATCCCATGGGTTCTGGACCCTTGAGCGCATTGCGGTCCTGATCGAGCGGGAGTTTGGGGTGCACTATCATCCCCGCTATATGGAGAGACCTCTCAAGGCGCATGGGTTTAGCGTGCAGCGCCCGGCCACCCGGGCCCGGGAGCGCGACGAACTCATGGTTGCGGCCTGGCCCAAGCGGGAATGGGTCGCTTTGAAAAAACCTATGGACCGGCCGTGCATTGCAAGAGGGCTGCTCCAGGTTGGGGAGAGAGACGGTTCGCATCAATCTATCCGGCCTCTGTTTGGGGCCTGAACTCCGAGCCATCATGGGAATCCGCGCGCACCGGGCCTGCTTAGACGCGAGACCTCAAGGGCCTTTTTTGGTCAGGCTTCCGATGCGCCGGGCAACCGTTTGTCCATCCTGTCATGTCCTTCTCGCGAACCTCGGCGGGAACTCTATCGCCGAAACTTCGGTAGTCGGAGCAGGCACAGCCCTCCAAGGGTGCGGCTGAAGTATCAGCAGTGGGCGGGTACTGCGCCGCCCTTGCGCATATTCATCGCGAAAGGGAAATTCTGTGTAGTGATCGCAAAGGTTAGAGCCTTCCTCTGCATGGCGATACATAGGTGGCGTGAGGAGCCTTGGGCGGGACATCAGTTATAGCCGTGGCCGGGCCGTTCGGGTCGGCACCGACTATCACGACGCTGCACTCCATCGTCTCACGGGCGGGTAGATCGTGGCATCGGTATTTCCGACAGGACCTGGTTAAACAATCTCTATCACACCGTCGGTATACGCCCATGTCCGAGCCTGCGATTAAGATCGTCGATCAGGTTCACCGCCGCATCCGCGATCACGGTGCCGGGTGGGAAGATGGCCGAGGCGCCGGCTTGGTAGAGGGCATCGAAATCCTGCGGCGGGATTACGCCGCCGACCACGATCATGATGTCCTCGCGGCTGTACTTCGCAAGTTCAGCCTTCAGTTCCGGCACCAGCGTGAGATGGCCTGCGGCGAGCGACGACACGCCGATGATGTGCACGTCGTTCTCGATCGCCTGACGCGCTGCCTCAGCCGGCGTGGCGAAGAGCGGGCCGATATCCACGTCGAAGCCGAGATCGGCAAAGGCCGAGGCGATCACCTTCTGGCCGCGGTCGTGCCCGTCCTGGCCCATCTTGGCGACGAGAATGCGCGGACGGCGACCGTCGTTGTGCTCGAACTCTTCCACCAGATGGCGGACTTTCTCCACGGCTGGCGACGCCATGCCGACCTCCCGCTTGTACACGCCCGAAATCGCCTTGATCTCGGCCCGATGCCGGCCCCAGACTTTTTCCAGCGCATCGGAAATCTCGCCCACCGTCGCCTTGGCGCGCGCGGCCTTCACGGCCAGATCGAGCAGGTTGCCCTCATGCGAAGCCGCCGCCTGCGACAGGGCGTTGAGCGCCGCCTCTACATCGGCCTGGACGCGCTCGCTTTTAAGCCGCTTGAGCTTCTCGATCTGGCTTGCGCGCACGGCCGCGTTGTCGACCTTCAGGATGTCGATGGAGGCCTCATCCGTGGTGCGGAAGGCGTTCACGCCGACGATGGTCTGGTGGCCGGAATCGATGCGCGCCTGCGTGCGGGCCGCAGCCTCCTCGATCTTCAGCTTCGGAATACCGGCTTCGATGGCCTTGGCCATGCCGCCCAGTTCCTCGACCTCCTGGATATGGGCCCAGACCTTCTGCGCAAGCTCATAGGTGAGCCGCTCGACATAGTACGAGCCGCCCCAGGGATCGATGATGCGCGTGGTGCCGCTCTCCTGCTGCAGGAACAGCTGTGTGTTGCGGGCGATGCGGGCGGAGAAGTCGGTGGGCAGCGCCAGCGCCTCGTCGAGCGCATTGGTGTGCAGCGATTGCGTGTGGCCTTGGGTTGCCGCCATTGCTTCGATGCAGGTGCGGGTGACGTTGTTGAAGACGTCCTGCGCCGTGAGCGACCAGCCGGACGTCTGCGAATGCGTGCGCAGGGGCAGCGACTTCTCGCTCTGCGGGTTGAAGCCCTTCACGAGCTTGGCCCAGAGGAGGCGCGCGGCGCGCATCTTGGCCACTTCCATGAAGAAGTTCATGCCCACCGCCCAGAAGAACGACAGGCGCGGCGCGAACTGATCGATGGTCAGGCCCGCCGCGATGCCGGCGCGGATGTATTCGACGCCGTCGGCCAGCGTATAGGCAAGCTCCAGATCCTGCGTCGCGCCCGCCTCCTGCATGTGATAGCCGGAGATCGAGATCGAGTTGAACTTCGGCATGTTCGCGGAGGTATAGGCGAAGATGTCTGAGATGATGCGCATCGACCCTTTCGGTGGGTAGATGTAGGTGTTGCGCACCATGAACTCTTTGAGGATGTCGTTCTGGATCGTGCCGGAGAGCTTTTGTGGCGGCACGCCCTGTTCTTCCGCCGCGACGATGTAGAGGGCGAGGATCGGCAGAACCGCGCCGTTCATGGTCATCGACACGCTCATCTGGTCGAGCGGGATGCCGGCGAACAGCGTGCGCATGTCGTAGATCGAGTCGATGGCGACGCCCGCCATGCCCACATCGCCAGACACGCGCGGATGATCGGAATCGTAGCCGCGATGGGTGGCGAGATCGAAGGCGACGGAGAGGCCCTTCTGGCCAGCGGCGAGGTTGCGCCGATAGAAGGCGTTGGAGTCTTCCGCCGTGGAGAAGCCGGCATATTGGCGCACGGTCCAGGGCTGGTTGACATACATGGTGGGGTAGGGACCGCGCAAATAAGGCGCGATGCCGGGATAGGTATCGAGAAAGTCGAGCCCGGCGCGATCCTCAGGCCCGTAGGATCCCTTCACCTCAATCCCTTCCGGCGTCAGCCAGGGTTCGACCTGCTGTGTTGGGGAGGCTGCCGGGGGAGTGCCAGCCCAATCGATGCTCGAAAAATCCGGGATGCTGGTCATCAGGCTGATCCCTGCTCGATGTCTGAAGAGCGAACGTCTGAAGCCGAATAGATGCTGGCCGTGATAGCTGGCAGGTCGCATCCGACGTAGATGAACTCTCGAATGCCGGCTGAACGGAGTGCGTCTTCACGCATGATCGGACGCCCCGCCATATACACGAGGGATCCCCCTGCCCTCCCGAGAGCCCGGGCCGCTTCTTCGACTGCGGTTTCGTTCGGTATGATCGCGGCCTCGGTAGGTTCGAAGTAGACCTCGTCTGATGAACAGATGCAGGCGATCTGAGCACCTGACGCAGCGGAGGCCGCAGTAAGGGCATGAAGAGATGGGAATCCATCGTTCATGGCGGCTTCTATTCCACCTGCCTCGAAGAAGTTCTTGGCAAAGGTGGCGCGGGCCGTGAAGGCCGCGATCGGACCGAGATTGGCAAGGAAGACCTTGAGGCGTTCTCCAGTTTTGGCCCAGTAGGCATCCGACAGATCCCGCAGGCGCTCGTAAGGCTCGGCGATGCGGGTCGACGGCATGGCCGCAATGGCGACCGGCGAGGGGCTGGAGGCCGTGTCGGCGAGTTGGGGGAGGCTGGCGCCCTGCCCCACCAACTGAACGAGGGCGGAGAAAGACGTCTCCGCTGCAGACGTGGACGATAAAACTGGTACTGAGCAGTTGCTCTCCTTCGCCTGAGGCATTGGCATAAGCACACTCACATCCGCCTCGCTGATATTGGGGAACTCGCTCGTGCCAGTGATCGGCTCCTTGCGGGTGACAACGGCCTTCTCCCGCTGCGCCCGCACGGCGGCGATGCGAGTCTGGAACCTGTCGCCCTTGAGGCTCTCCAGAATACCGCCCTCGCGCTCGATCTCCTGGAACAGCGCCCAGGCCTTGTCGCAGAGGGCATCGGTGAGTGCCTCGAACCCACCGGCACCCGCCGCCGGGTCGGCCACGCGGGCAAGGTTGGATTCATCGAGCAGGATCAACTGCGTGTTACGAGCGATCCTGCGGGCGAAGGCATCGGGCAGCCCCAACGCAGCGGTGAAGGGCAGAACCGTGGTCGCATCCGCCCCGCCGATCCCGGCCGAGAAAGCCGCCACCGTCGCGCGCAGCATGTTCACCCACGGATCGCGCCGGGTGGTCATGCGCCAGGCGGTTTCCGCATGCAGCCGGATCGGTTTTGGCTCCAGGCCGCAGGCCTGCTCGACCCGCGTCCAGAGGCGCCGCAGGGCGCGGAGCTTGGCGACGGTGAGAAACTTGTCCGCATCGGCCACCAGCAGGAACGAGAGTGCTCGACGCGCGGCATCGAGTGGGTGACCCTGCGCTTCGAGCGCCCGCAGATAGCCGACGCCCGTCGCCAGCACGGCGGCGAGCTCCTGCGCCTCGCTGGCGCCCGCCTCGTGATAAACCCGCCCATCAGCCAGGAAGGCGCGACCGGCAAAGCCTTGAGCGGTCAGGTACTCGAGCGTATCGCCCATGCGCTGGGCCACGGCGTCCCAGGGGGCGGACATCCGTCCCTGCGCGGCCATGGCGCTAATGGGATCGAGACCGAGATCGAGAGAGAGATCGCAGAGCCTGTGGCCGCGCCGCTCGGCCAAGGCAAGGATCAGCGCCGCCATCTGGCGGCCATGTCCGCCCGCATCGAGCCGCAGATGGATGAGATCGAGCATCACGCCGGACAAGGCCCGGTCGAGATCATCGAGGCTGTCGATCCGCACGCCGAAGCCGCGGGCCGCGGGCGCCTTGTGGGTCACGAGCGTCAGCGCATCCGCGCCGCCTTGGAGATCGGTGAGGGCGAGCTCACTGGCCTTTGACGGGTCGGGATGGTCGACCCGCTGCGATACCCACCAGCGGTCGGCCTGCGCGCGGCTGATCGGCTTCGATCCTTCGGCCTTCGGATAAAGCGGCTGGATCTCGATGCCGTCATGGCTGCGGGTGATGAGCTTCTTCTGGAAGTCCGCGCCCTTTAAGACACCTTCGACCAGCTTGAGCCATTGCTCGCGGGTGGCAGCAGGGAAGCCAGAGGCTAGGGTCAGGTCTCCCACTGCTGCCATCAGGCAAACTCCATGATGGTGGCATCGACCGCGAGGCTGTCGCCTTCCTTGGCGTGGATCTTCGAGATGGTGCCGTCGCGCTCGGCGCGCAGCACGTTCTCCATCTTCATCGCCTCGACGATGCAGAGCGGCTCGCCGGCCTTGATCTCCTGGCCCACGCTCACGCTGATCGCCTTCACCAGACCCGGCATCGGGCACAAGAGCTGCTTGCCCGTATCGGCCTCCAGCCGCTCCGGCATCAGGGCCGCCAGCTCCGCCTCGCGCCGGGTGTAGACCCGCACCTCGGCCGAGGCGCCGGCATGGGACAGCACCACGCCGTTGAGGATCGAACGCACCTGCACCGCAACCTCTTCGCCGCCAACCGTGCCGGTCCAGACCGGCTGGCCGGGCCGCCAGCCCGAGACGATCGGCCAGGCCTGGCCGTCGATCACGACGGCAAAGCCGCCTTCGATGTCCTCGATCACGACCTCATGCCGCTCCTGGCCGAGCAGCACGACGCGCTCACGGTCGAAGCGGACGCTGGAGTGAGGCCGCATCTGGCCGGAAATGTGGCGCTTGCGCTCGTTGAGCAGGTGATCGATGGCAGCACCCACCGCCGCCATGCGAAGAGCCACCTCGCCCTCCGGCGCGGGCGCCTTGAACCCTTGCGGGAACTCCTCGGCGATGAAGCCCGTGGAGAGCTTGCCCGATTGCCAGCGCGGATGTTGCATCAGGGCCGAGAGGAACGGGATGTTGTGGCGGATGCCGTCGATGGCGAAGGCATCGAGCGCCGTCGCCTGCGCCTGGATCGCCTGTTCGCGGGTCGGGGCATGTGTGACGAGCTTGGCGATCATCGGATCGTAATAGATCGAGATCTCGCCGCCCTCGTAGACGCCGGTATCGTTGCGCACCGTGACGCCGTGGTGCTCGCCTTCCTGCGGCGGGCGGTAGGTCACGAGACGGCCGGTCGAGGGCAGGAAGTTGCGCACTGGGTCTTCCGCATAGATGCGGCTTTCAACCGACCAGCCCTTGAGCTTCACATCGCTCTGGGACAGCCGCAGCTTCTCGCCGGCGGCGACGCGGATCATCTCCTCCACGAGGTCGATGCCGGTGATCATCTCGGTCACCGGATGCTCCACCTGCAGACGGGTGTTCATCTCGAGGAAGTAGAACGACTTGTCCTGGCCGGCCACGAACTCCACCGTACCGGCGGAATCGTAGCCCACGGCCTTAGCCAGCGCGACCGCCTGCTCGCCCATGAGGCGGCGGGTGGCCTCGTCGAGGAGCGGCGACGGCGCCTCCTCGATGACCTTCTGGTTGCGGCGCTGGATCGAGCATTCGCGCTCGCCGAGATAGATCACGTTGCCGTGCTTGTCGCCGAGCACCTGGATCTCGATGTGACGCGGATCAGTGATGAACTTCTCGACGAAAACGCGGTCGTCGCCGAAGGAGGATGCCGCCTCCGACTTGGCCCGGGCAAAGCCCTCGGCGACCTCGTCAGAAGAGTACGCGATGCGCATGCCCTTGCCGCCACCGCCGGCGGAGGCCTTGATCATGACCGGATAGCCGATCTCGTTGGCGATGGTCACCGCCTGCTCCGGCCCCTCGATCACGCCGAGATAGCCCGGCACGGTTGAGACCTTCGCGGCAGCGGCTGCCTTCTTCGACTCGATCTTGTCGCCCATGGCGGCGATGGCGCCGGGATTCGGGCCGATGAAGACGATGCCGGCCTCGGCCAGCGCCTTCGGAAAGGCTTCGCGCTCGGAGAGGAAGCCGTAGCCCGGGTGGACGGCCTGGGCGCCGGTGGCCTTACAGGCTTCGATGATCTTCTCGATCACGAGATAGGACTGGGCGGCGGCGGCCGGGCCGATATGGACGGCCTCGTCGGCCATCTCCACATGAAGCGCGTCCCGGTCGGCATCGGAATAGACGGCCACGGTCTTGATGCCCATGCGTCGGGCAGTCTTGATGACCCGGCACGCGATCTCGCCCCGGTTCGCAATCAGGATCTTGTGGAACATCAGTCTACTCACAACGGAATATTATCGTGCTTCTTCCAGGGCCGCTTGCTCTCCTTGTGCCGCAGCATCGCCAGCGCCCGGGCGATCCGGCGCCGGGTCGAATGCGGCATGATCACCTCGTCGATGTAGCCGCGCTCGGCGGCGACAAACGGCGACATGAAGCGGTCCTCGTATTCCTTGGTGCGGGCTGCGATCTTGTCCGCGTCGCCGATATCCTGGCGGAAGATGATCTCCACCGCGCCTTTGGCGCCCATCACAGCGATCTGCGCGGTCGGCCAAGCGTAGTTGATATCACCGCCGATATGCTTTGAGGCCATCACGTCATAGGCGCCGCCGAAGGCCTTGCGCGTGATCACGGTGACGAGCGGCACGGTCGCTTCGGAATAGGCGAAGAGCAGCTTGGCGCCGTGCTTGATCAGGCCGCCATATTCCTGCGCCGTGCCCGGCAGGAAGCCCGGCACGTCCTCGAAGGTGACGATCGGAATGCTGAAGGCATCGCAGAAGCGCACGAAGCGCGCCGCCTTGCGCGAGGCGTCCGAGTCGAGCACGCCTGCCAGCACCATCGGCTGGTTGGCGACGAAGCCCGCCGTACGACCCTCGACGCGTCCGAAGCCCGTGATGATGTTCCGGGCGTAGGATTCCTGGATCTCGAAGAAGTCGCCCTCGTCCACGACCTTCAGGATCAGCTCCTTCATGTCGTAGGGCTTGTTCGGGTTATCCGGAATCAGGGTGTCGAGACTGTCATCGGTGCGATTGGGATCGTCGAAGCTCGGGATCTCCGGCACGCCGTCCATGTTGTTGGCGGGGAGGAAGTCGATGAGGCGACGCACCTGCAAGAGCGCCTCGACATCGTTGTCATAGGCGCCATCGGCCACGGACGATTTGGTGGTGTGGACCTTGGCGCCGCCGAGCTCTTCCGAGGTCACGGTCTCGTTGGTGACGGTCTTCACCACCTCGGGACCGGTAACGAACATGTAGGAGCGGTCGCGCACCATGAAGATGAAGTCGGTCATGGCCGCCGAGATCTGCGGAATGACGCCGGAGGCGATCACGTTGCGCTTGAACACCTCGCCATAGCCGCCGAGCGCCGCCACGCCCTCCTGAATGCGGGCGCCGCCGGCATCGAACAGGCCGACGATGGGGGCGCGCATCTTGAGCGCCATGTCCTGGATCTTGATGATCTTCTGGGCATGCGCCTCGGAGAGCGAGCCGCCGAAGACGGTGAAATCCTTGGCAAAGACGAAGACCGTGCGGCCGTTGACGGTGCCCCAGCCGGTGACGACGCCGTCGCCGGGGATCTTGACCTTCTCCATGCCGAAATCGGTGGAGCGGTGCTCGACGAACATGTCGAACTCTTCGAACGAGCCCTTGTCGAGCAGAAGCTCGATGCGCTCGCGGGCGGTCAGCTTGCCGCGGCCGTGCTGCGCCTCGATGCGCTTCGCACCGCCGGCGAGACGCGCCTGTGCACGCCGCTCTTCAAGCCGTTCAAGCATGACCAAGGGCCCTCTATCTGGCCCACCGTAAAAGAACGGTTGGGCGTTCACTTCTTATAGTGAAAGCAGTTCCTTTCTCAATCGGCCTTGCAGACACAAGTGTTTTCATGCCAAATTGTAAACTTGCGAACTTGACGGATTGACATGAAGCGAAAAGTTTTTGCTGGGTTAGTGATCCGCGAATTACGAGAGGCGCGAGGTCTCACGCAGTTAGACCTTGCTAAGCGAATCGGTGTCTCTCCGAGCTACATGAGCCAGATTGAGGCGAACCAACGTAGTCTTTCCGGAACTGTGATCGTTGAGCTCGCGCGGGTCCTTCGCGTCGATGTTTCAGCTTTCTCGAACGATGATGAAGTTCGGCTAGCCGCAACGCTGCGGGAGGTGCTAGGAGATCCTGCATTCGACGGTCTCGACATGACCCAGCAGGAGCTCAAGAACACCGCCCTTCACGCCCCAAAGCTGGCGCGGGCGCTGGTTAATCTCCACAGGATTTACCGTAGGGTCGAGGAGAGATATCGCTCATTGGATGACGCGCTACGAGCGCGCGACGGAAGCACTGGCAGCTACCAGTCTGCTTTTGAGGAGGTCCGCGACTTCTTTCATTTCATTGGGAACTACGTCAATTCCCTCGACCAAGCTGCGGAGGCCTTGGCTGCCCGGATCGCCGCCAAGCCCGGGGACACGCTTAGTCGCCTTTCTCATCATCTTGAGACCAACTATGGCATATCGGTCACCCGGCATTTCGCTGCGGATGGCCGCCCTTTCGTCAGCACTCTGGATCGTGCTCGTCGGATACTGTTGCTGAATGAAACTCTCCCTCAATCAACGCTCGCATTCGCAGTCGCGCGCCATTTGGCAACCCTAGCGTTTGCCGATGAGATTGATGCCGTCGTCGGCGCGGCTTCGTTCCGCGCCAGCGATGCGAACGCCGTCTGCGCGGCCACTCTGGCGAACTACTTTGCTGGCTCCCTGCTTATGCCTTACAGGCAATTCGCGGAGGAGGCCCGTAAGACGCGGCATGACGTTGAGCTCCTCGCAACGCGGTTCGGAGTCAGCATCGAGCAGGTCTGCCATCGGCTATCAACGCTTCAGCGGCCTGGCAACGAGGGCATTCCGATGTACTTTCTGCGTGTCGATCGGGCAGGCAACATTACCAAGCGCCATAGCGCTACGCGGCTGCAGTTCGCTCGTTATGGTGGCGCGTGTCCGATTTGGAACATCCATGAAGCCTTTGAGGCCCCAGATCGGTTTCTGGTCCAGGTTGCCGAGATGCCAGATGGTGACCAGTATTTGTCTATCGCATACGCTGTCACCAAAGGGGGCGGGCGCTTCGATGCGGCGCGTCTCCGCTATGCGATCGGGTTCGGGTGCGAGTTGGCGTATGCGAGTGAGTTTGTCTACTCAGATGGCGTCGATACTCGCAGGCCCTCCCCTGTCGTCAAAATCGGTATCAGTTGCCGCCTATGCGACAGAACGGACTGCCATCAGCGGGCGATGCCCTCCTTCGATAGGAGAATTATTGTAAATCCAGACGTTAGAGGTATTTTGCCTTACGAGCTGGATTGAACTCCAGAGGCAAGGTCAGAAATGTTTAGCGAGCGGCGCAACCTCGCTGCCGCCAAGAGCTTCCTGGGGTCAGCGCAAGGGTGCGCCAGGAGACCGGCAAGGAGAAGGGGTCGGCGCAAGAACATCCTCGTCTGGAGGACTACAACCAAACATCAGCGTCTGTATGGCAAGCTTAACTTGAAAGACGGCAGTTATCGGAACTGCGACCTCTCGCCAGGCGAGCACTGGATCCTTAAATCATATTGGCACGAGACGTCTGAGTTTCCCCCGGCTAAGCTAATCGGTCATTTCCAGAAGGTCACGCGCAGCTATCGACCCGGCTTGTTCCACACCGATGCGGTGCCAGACCTGCCGCGCACCAACAACGATCTCGAACAGCTGTTCGGCTCCCAGCGCTATCACGAGCGGCGCGCGACCGGCCACAAGACGGCGGCACCCGGTGCGGTTCTGCGCGGTTCGGCTGATCGCCGCCACTGCGACCCGCGTGCAAGCTCCGACAGCCTGCGACTTGGGAGCCGTGAACTGGGAGCACTGGAGGAGCTTGCCCCAACACCTGGAGAGGGGCCGCCGCGCGCGAACCCTGCGCACCCGTTTCCGCCATGATCCCGCCACCTACCTGGCGGCTCTCGAACTCCAAGCCTGCCAGTTAACTTTGCCGTCCTAGTTGTCTGGATGCGAGACCTCCTTGGTGTGAGCGACGACTTGGAGGGCCTGGGGAAGTGCTCCGGGATCGGGCGGCTTGAAGCGCCGGTTGGCCAGCTTCGGCTCGGCGGCCAGGCGGCTGCGCAC
>NZ_JBVVAK010000175.1:0-14304 GCF_055792825.1 Microvirga sp. GN3 | reverse complement strand
CGAGCCTGCGGTTCTTGCCTCCCTCCACGATGCGCCGAACATCGACGAGCGGCGACTGGCCGAACGGCTCGGCATTGACCTCGCAAGTGCCCAGCGGATGGTTCGGCACCTTGAGCTTCTCGGGTTCGTCTGTCGGACACCGGGGAAACACGGACACGAGTTGCGCCTTCTCAGCCTGACCCCAGCAGGACTCGTTCTCTATGCACGGTTATACCCGGCGATTCTTGCGGTGCGGGATCGCGTGATGGCGGCCCTGTCGGAACAGGAGCGTGAGACCCTGCAAGACCTCTTGGCCCGTGTGATCAACGCCAATGAACTCAAAAGCAATCGTCGCTCCGACTGATCCTCGCGAGACCAAGCGGCTGAAACGGGGCGCATTCTTCTGAGCGCTATGACGGATTGCTCCGGTGTGCTGTGATGGCGCAAGCCTTCAGGGAGGTATCCCATGGCCTATGTCATGTTTCAGTATGACCGCCCGACCGAGCCCCATCGCTGGAACGACTATAACCAGCGGGTCCGGGACTGGATTGCCGAGCTTCTGCAAATCCCTGGTGCGGTGTCCTTTATGGCCTATCGCACGACTGATGGCGCCAGCCCGGGAGCTATGACGGAATGTGGGTGATGACGGTGTGAAAAGGGCGACGTATCGAGGCGGGTGTCGAGCCTGCCAGAACCTCTTCGAGAGAGCGATACGCCATGAACGAGACTACCAACATTGTCTGCCTTCGTCAGCCCGATACGATTGACGATCCCCTGACGGATATTCTGCGCACCGGCGCCCGCAAGCTCCTGGCCCAGGCCATCGAGAGCGAGGCCGAGGCCTATCTTGCCAGCATGCGCGATCTGAAGCTGCCGGACGGACGGGACCGCCTGGTCCGACACGGGCATGGGCCCGAGCGCACGATCCAGACCGGCATCGGCCCAGTGGAAGTCAGCCGGGTCAAGATCCGTGACCGCGGCGCCACGGGTGAGGACCGGATCCGCTTTTCCTCGGCCCTCCTGCCGAAATGGGCGCGGCGCACCCGGAGCCTCGATGCGCTGCTCCCGATCCTGTATCTGCGTGGCCTCTCGACCGGCGACTTCCAGGAGGCTCTGGCTGCCTTGCTCGGCAAGGACGCCCCGAACCTGTCGCCCTCGGCCATCACCCGGCTCACCGGTGAATGGCAAGCCGAGTACGAGCGCTGGCAGGCCCGCGATCTCTCGGCCCGGCACTACGTCTATGTCTGGGCCGATGGCGTCTACCTCCAGGCTCGGATGGAAGATCAGGCCGAGTGCCTGCTGGTCCTGATCGGTGCGACGCCGGAGGGCAGGAAGGAGCTGGTCGGCTTCCAGGCCGGCGTGCGCGAGAGCGCTCAGAGCTGGAGAGAGCTTCTCGTCGAGATCAAGCGGCGGGGTTTATCCATCCCGCCCCGGATTGCCGTGGGCGACGGGGCACTCGGCTTCTGGAAGGCGCTCGACGAGCTCTTTCCCGGCACGCATCATCAACGCTGCTGGCTGCACAAGACGGCTAACGTGCTCAACAAGGTGCCCAAGTCCGTGCAGCCGGGCATGAAGACAGCCCTGCGCGAGATCTATCTCGCGCCCACCCGCGCTCAGGCCGAGGTGGCCGTTGATCTGTTCGCTGAAGCCTATCAGGCGCGTTATCCGAAAGCCGTGGAGTGCGTGCGCAAGGACCAGCGGGCATTGCTAGCCTTCTTCGACTGGCCGGCTGAGCACTGGATCCATCTGCGAACGACCAATCCGATTGAGAGCGTGTTCGCCACGGTGCGGCATCGCACGGTGCGCACCAAGGGCTCGCTGTCGCCGACAACGGCGCGGCTGATGGTGTTCAAGCTGGTGATGGCAGCATCCAAAACCTGGCGTCGGCTGATGGGCGAAAACCAGTTGCCGAAGGTGATCGCGGGTGTCAAATTCCAGGACGGCACCGAGATCATTCCGATGCCATCACACAACGTCGCCTGATCGGCCTCGTCACCCAAAATCCGTCATAGCTCGCCCGGACACGATCACCATGCTAGAGTTCCATACTGTGGAGGATGCTCGCAAGGCGCAGGAATCCGAGCAAATGCAGAGAATTCTCGAAGGTCTCCGGTCAGTCGGCGTGGCCGCCAGGATTCTGCTGGTTGAGCGCTCGCCATTCACGCCCGAGCCACTTCAAGCTTGAGACCAGAGTTGCGTTGGGAGGGCAAGCGAGCCCGCGGAAAATCAACCAACGTCGCAATCTCGACCTTAGACCGGAGTACGTGGAATGGAGCCTGCGCCAGTATCGGCTGACCCTGATCAGGGAGCGAGCTTGAAGAAGGCCCGCGCAATTTGCGGAGCGTCATTTATGGAACTCAGTGAAGTCGTGCTATCATGTTGCGATGGGGATACTCTTGGATGAGAGGAGGCTGCCATGGGCGCATCGATCCAGAGGCTCCGCCACCACATCTTCCGTTTGCCGTTCTTAAGCTTCCTCCATGAACGTGACTCTGTCGTCGAACCGCGGGAGGCTAAAGATGAGGTCGTATTCAGGTTCAAGAAGTGTGAGGACGACTGCGGGCCGTCAGCCGACGAGGTTGAGGCAAAAGAGCATGAGCGCGTCGAACAGTTCAAGCGCGATCAGCTATTACCGATCATGGGAATGGTCAACTGGCGCACCGGGCTGAACGACGGGTGCCAGGGTTCATCTCTTGCACATGACAAACAACGCCGCGTATTACCGATAAACGCTTTATGGATCGGGCAACTGCTGGGCCACGTGATTTCGATTGATTGAGTGATTATGTCTTTCCCAAGCCAGAAGGCTGAGGCCTGAAGCTAGGCGCCGAGTTGAAAGACAAAGAAGAGCCCAAATCTGACTACGATCAGTCCGGCGCTCGCAATCTTTGCTACAAACAGAGGTAATGCGGCGCTCTCGATTTCGGCACGCCTTTCGGCTCTTTCGGCTGTGGACATGCGCTCCACCACCGAACGATAGAGGATGACTCAAACGGCAGGAACTCCTGCTGAGGATGGTTCGGCGGACACGTGGACGAACAGCAGGCTCTTTAGATTTCGGCATCATCACTGCCGCCCTCATCAAGTAATGTGAGATCACCTAGAGCTTAATCTATGAATCCTTCGGTCCCGACCCTTCCCCTAGCTGACTTACGAAGGATCAGCGGAAGCGCAGATTGTCACGGCTGAGTTGATCGATTGAGGTGCAGCCCATAAGCTTCATATCGCGCTCCAGCTCTGTGCGCATCAGCTCGAGAGCACGTTCTACACCTGCCTGACCGGCAGCCGCCAATGGGAACAGATAGTATCGGCCGACGCCCACTGCCCTAGCTCCTAGCGAAAGCGCTTTAAGAACGTGACTGCCGCGCTGCACCCCGCCATCGATGATGACGTCGATGCGGTCACCAATCGCATCAACAACTTCCGTCAGCTGTTCAAAGGCGGTGCGGGAGCCGTCGAGTTGCCGGCCACCATGATTTGAAAGTACAATGCCGGTGCACCCGATCTCGACCGCGCGCTTCGCATCCTCAACCGACATCACACCCTTGAGACAGAACTGACCGTCCCATTCTTCGACCATCTGAGCGACATCATGCCAGGACATCGACGGATCAAGCATATCGGTAAAGTAGCGGCTAATCGACATCGTCCCGCGACCCATGTCCACGTGGCCGTCGAGTTGTGGCAGCTTGAACGGCTCGTGCGTTAAATAGTTGACCGCCCAGGCGGGGTGGATTGCAAACTGTGTGATGCCGGCGAAATTCAGCTTGAACGGGATCGAAAAGCCGGTGCGCTTGTCACGCTCTCGGTTGCCCCCCGTGATACTGTCAACTGTCAGCATCATTACCTCGACGCCCGCCTTTTTGGCCCGTGTCATCATTTCCCGGTTAAGGTTGCGATCTTTGTGGAAGTAGAATTGATAGACCTGAGGCGTAGTGCTGATCCGGCGCGCTTCCTCAAGGCTTATCGTGCCTAGTGAAGACACACCGAACATGATACCGAATTTTGCCGCGGCACCAGCAACGGCCCGTTCGCCCTGGTGATGAAACAGCCGCTGGAGGGCAGTCGGCGAGCAATAAACCGGCATTGCCAGCTTCTGCCCCATGACAGTCACCGAAAGGTCGACATCGGTGACACCGCGCAGCACGTTGGGGACAAGGTCGCAATTGTCGAATGCGGCCGTGTTGCGACGGTAGGTGACCTCGTCATCGGCAGCGCCGTCAATATAGTTAAAGATTGGTCCAGGCAGGCGCTTTTTGGCCAGTCGACGGAAGTCATGAAAATTGAGGCACTTTTCGAGACGCACGGCGCTTCCACTTCTGTTCTTTCAGGCAAATGCATTGATTGCCACGCTATTTTTAGGCCCAAGCAAATCTCGTATTCAGCAGTGTTGATCGGTGCATGCGCCAATTGTGCAAAATAAAGTATGCAATCTCATCTGACATTTCTGCAAGCTCGTTTCGTCCTGCGCGTATTATCATGCCGGTTTTATCCATAGTCCCAAAAAAGGCTCTTTCACGGGAACTTGGATGGAGCCGAAAAGGCCTCGAGAAGATTTAGCTCAAGCCGCAGCCGTCGCGTTTTGCCACTGAACTGCCGCCTCTGCTCTGACGAAGCGCGGGGTCCGGCGGGAGATGAGATGACGCTGAAGATCAAAGTGTTGTAAACGGCGGAGTGGATGGACAGAAAGCGCTGGGCTGATCCAGGTGACTTGAAGCCCTGTATCTTCCGCTCTCGTCGTCGCACAAGCTGATGAGAGTTTTCCGCTCGATTGTTCTTGCGAAGGCCTTGCTCGTGGCGAGCCACGAGACCCAGCTCCCACCGAGTAGTTTCGTAGGATGGTAGCTTGTCAGTCACGAGCTTGCTCGGGGCAAATCCCTGCTTCTTGAGTAGCTTGCGCATAAGCTTCAGGGCCGCAGCTTTGCCCCGCTTGGGATGCACAAGGATGTCCAGGATCTCGCCCTCACTATCGACTGCTCGCCAGAGGTACATGCGTCTGCCCTGGGTCGAGACGACCATCTCATCCGGACGCCACGTCTCGATGGGCCGAGGACTCGGCCGGCGGAGATTGCGGGCGTAGGTGGGCGCGAATTTGAGTACCCACCGCCGGATTGTCTCGCAGGAGATGTCGAAACCCCGCTCGGCCAGTAGTTCCTCCACGTCTCTGTAGCTGAATGTGAACCGGAGGTAGAGCCAGACAACCTGCCGGATGATTTCAGGCGGAAACTGGTGTCGAGCATAGGAGACGGGCTGCATCCCCCCACCCTACTGCCGATCGACGCGAAGCGTCATCCGTTCTCGTGACAAAGCCGCGAGTGCCGCCTAATCCTGATCTCAACCCGGGATAAGCACGTCCTCTCCGACAACTCGACGGTGCTGGCGGGACACCCTCATCGCGCCAAGATCAGGGGCGGACTAACGGCATGCCATCCCGGAGCGACGGTCGCTCATGGACAGAGCAGGCTATCGCTCAGCCTTTGTTCGCTTCCAACGGTTCAGGGTTGTCGCTCGGCTGGTCCCCGCCGCCATCAGTTCCCTGGTCGGCTCCTGAGCCGCCCTGGATCTGAATCCGACGGGATTGATCCTGCATCCTGCTTTTTGGTACAACCACCGTCAGCACGCCGTTTTCGAACCGAGCTTGGACCTGCCCGGGATCGACTCGGTAGGGCAGTTGCACCGACCGCTGGAAGGTGCCGTAGGAGCGTTCCACAAAGTGGAAGTTCTCCTTCTCGTCCGTCCGCTCAAAGCGCTTCTCACCTCGGATGGTGAGGATATTGTTGTCGAGGTTGATCTCAATGTCGTCCTGGTTGACGCCCGGGAGCTCGGCTGTGATGCGGATCTCGTTAGCCGTTTCGGACACGTTCAGGTGGGCTGGGATGAAACTTCCCGCGCTGCTTTGCGCCCCCTGGGCGGGGCCGTGAAGAACATCGTCGAAGAGGCGGTTGACCTCACGGTGCAGCGACAGGAAGGGGTCGGCTCCGAGAAAGCCGGCACCCGAACGAAGCGGGGTCAGGGGATTGCGAGCCATGTTGCATTTCCTCCACTGGACGTGCGGCCATCCCCGTGCCGATGACGCAGGCTTGGAAGGCTGGCCATCACGCTGTCTTCCTCCGCCGGGCATTGGAACTTTCCAGAGTATTGGTCGGCGAAGTGGCATCAAATTAGCACGTGCTGTGTTGAACTCGAACAGTCCTGTTGGTTTTCAACGCGCGAAAGAGGCGTCCGTGCTTCGACCGCTTCTCGAGCAGGGGTGGGGCTAATGGCCGAAGCTCCGTGTTGCAAGCCAAGAGCGGTATCTCTGGGCACGCGGCAGCAATACCCACATCCAAGCTCAGGGTGATCACTGCAATGCGGCAGCTTGGTCCATAGACGATCAGGCTAGATCAATGGGCGCCGACGATGGCAATGCAGCATGTCACGATCTTTGGCGGATCCGGCTTTATTGGTCGGCATTTGGTCGCTCGTCTCGCTGCGACTGGAGTCACGATGCGGGTTGCCGCGCGCCACCCTGCCTTGATGCCAACATCGCCCGGTCAAGTCCGGTTTAAGCTCGTCAGGGCCGATATTCTCGACGAGGCAGAAGTCCAGGCGGCCATTCAGGGGTGCGATGCGGTCGTCAATCTGGTGGGCATTCTCGCCGAGAGCGAGCCTCAAACCTTCACGGCAATCCATGAGGAGGGCGCGCACCGGGTAGCTGCCATCGCCCACAAGCTGGGAGTAAAGCAGCTCATCCACATGTCGGCCCTTGGGGTGAGCCGCGCCGCGCCGGCCCTGGCCGACCGCTCGAAGGCGGCCGGCGAAGAGGCCGCGCGCGCAGCCTTTCCCGATGTAACCATCGTCAGACCCAGCATGGTCTTCGGGCCCGACGATCACTTCTTTAACCGCTTCGCCACGATGGCCCAGCGATTGCCGGTGCTGCCGCTGATTGGTGGTGGGCACACGAGGTTTCAACCCGTCTACGTCGAGGACGTCGTGGACGGCTTTACAGCCATCCTCGCGAGCCCGGCACGCCGAGGAAGGACCTATGAGTTTGGCGGACCCCAGATCTATACCTTCAAAGAGCTGCTCGAGTTTCTCTGTGCCGAGATCAGGGCCCGGCCATTACTAGTTCCGCTGCCGTTCTGGATGGCTGAGGCGCTCGGGGTAGTTCTGCAAACGTTTCCCGATGCGCCGCTCACGCGTGATCAGGTCCGGTTGCTCAGGACTGACAAGATCGTCAGCGGTGCCGAGACGCTCGCCAATCTCGGCATCGAGCCTAAGGCGCTCGAGGCCGTTGTACCTGAGTATCTGGCCAAGTATCGGAATTAGAGTGCTTCAGGCGGCTGCGGTGTTCGCTTAGCGTGGCGCTTCGCATGGATGCGGCCAGCGCCAAACACAAAGACGGTTGCCGCGCCCGCTCGACATTCACGCAAGCGCCTCCACAAGACCAATGGCAAAGGCTGAGCGCTTCATCTGAATGGCGTCAGGCGAGTTGATCCGGACTACAGGGGCCTTACGATCGCGAACATGATGCCAAGCCTGTCGTGCCATTGCAGACTAGCGAGCAGAGCTTGGCTCACTTCTTCAGGTTCTGGGCATCCCCATGACCTCCGGAAGCGAGAAGACTTCGAGTGCGCGACCGATACCTGGGAGCTCATGCCGACCGAGCGACCCGAGTTGTCCTCCATGGAGCGATGCGGCGACCTCAGAGATAACGAGCGGCACGGCGAGGGTTTTGCAGAGCGCCTCCAAGCGGCAGACCTCGTTGACGGCCGGGCCGGTCGCTGTGAAGTCGAGGCGCCGGGCCGAACCGACATTGCCATACATCACGTCTCCAGCGTGGAGGGCGATACCGCAGCGGATCTCAGTCGCCCCAGCCTCAGAGCGCCGAGCGTTGACCTCACCCAGGCGGTTGAGGGCATCCCGCGCCGCTGCGAGCGCGAGCCAACAGGCATCCGTCCCGGCCTGCGTGCCTGCCTCGAATGGGAACATCGCCAACACACCGTCGCCGGTGAACTTCAGGACCTCGCCGCCGTGGGCGTCGACCGCCTCGACGACGCAGTCATAATACGCGTTGAGCGTGGTGAGATAGGTCTCCAGCGATGCGCTCGCGGCCAAGGCAGTTGAGCCCCGCATGTCGCTGTACCAGACGACGGCGTGGACCACGTGACCCTGGCCGCGTTGCACATGCCCGCGCAATACGCTCCGGCCCGAGGCAGTCCCGAGATAGGTGCCAAGGAGGGTCTCGGCCATCTCAAGTGTGGCTGCGGCCTTGACCGCGACCGCAAGGGGCGGGATGAGCGCCCGGAGAGCGGCCAACTCGCGCGTGCTAAACCCATTCCTGCGGATGGTGCTGAAGGAGCCTGTGATGCCTTCACGCATGGCCACACCCACTGGCATATCGGGCCAGAGTCCCGGATCCGCGGAGCTGTCGAACGGCTGGAAGAAGGCGAGATAGTCGGTAAAGCCCAGGCTCCGAAGGTGACCAAGGAGCGGGAATGGGAGTGGATCGTCACCGTTATCGAGCCGGTATCGCAGCTCCTCGGTCCCGGTGCATTGCATGTGGAAGAAGGGTGAGGGCGCACGCCGGATGTCCGGTTGTGTGGCGGCCTGGCGCTCCGCCCTGCCCGTGTCCCGGGTCCATGTGAGGGTCATGCCGTCAAACTGAGGGTGGAAAACAAGGTAGGCTACAACGGCGCGATCGAGGTCGAACCCTCCGGCAAGAAATTGCGCGCATAGGCCTTCAAGGGTGGCGTCAACATTGGCTCCCTTCAGGGCCTGCCGGTGGAGCCAAGACACGATTGCGGCCGTCTCGCCCGAGATGCGGGGTTCTGCCATGATGGGGACGATGCCATGTTCAATGCGGGCTCCGCAAGCCATTCCGCCTCATGGGTCTATGTGGGCCAGGAGTTCATCCGGCACGCGCTTACCCTCGGAACGCAGGGCATAGAATGACCGAGCGGATCGGCCCGATCCTGTCTGAGACAGAGCTTCGCAGGGTGTGGTTGACCCCAGCCTGTCTTGCAGCGATCCTTGGCCGAACACGACTGGAGGTCAGAATGGCCGATATCCACATCGAGACTTTGCGCAAGCTTCGTGCCGTACTGGTTGAGCAGCGCCGAAACGCGGCCAACGAAGCCGCACGTCTGACCAGTTCGGATCCGCAAGCGGCGTTGGAAAAGATCGCGGCGGTGCTCGACTTCCATTCACAAATCGAAGGGCTCGACCGCGTCATCCTCGACGAGGAAGACATGACGAACAACACCATTCAAGTCGGAGAGATGTTTGGGAGCGATTGAGCTTGGGACGAACACTCTCATGCGATGAGAACCTATTGGTTCCCGGCTTAGGGCGACCCGTTCAACCGTTGCTGTAAAGAGCATGCATCGATGGAAGGCTCTGGTTTTGTACCGCGCTTTATGAGGAGCAAGAAAAACCCACCCTATAACTTGGCACGGGCGAGGTGAGGAAGAAGGCCCAGAGGGGAGGAGGAGACACCTTCATCAGCGACAACCGCTTCAAGTGACTGTTGTTGCTGTCCGAAAGGGTACACAAAGGCCGCTTGCAACTGAAGCTACTTGATTGCTTCTGAGAGCGACAATCTTAGCACGACCGTGCCGGCCTCATCCTTCGCCCCAAACGAGCACTGTAGCCAGTCCGGAATGGCCTTCAGCCGCGCGCCCGTCATCAGGACGCCTTCTTAGCAGGCTTGTCGCGTTTTTGGGTCCTGCCACCCTGCTTACGTGACCGGTCGCCAGACGAAGGGGCGCCCCCCTCGTTATCCCACCGTGCGATGCCATTGTTGGGCTTGCCCTTAGGCAGGCTTGGGCGAGTTTTCGTGGCCATTGGACGTATCCTTCTCAAGGAGCGCTCTTTGCCGAACCCTCTTCGCCTGGTGGTGGATTAGCGCGGCTCCGATGGCGCCCGTGTGACCTGGAAGCCTTGTTCAGAAAGGGCCGTTAAGACTGCTCTTGCGATATCCACCCGCTCCTCGGGCGATAGGACATCTCCGGGTTCGCCGGAACCCTTTCGCGCGTGCTGGAGGGCGAATTGGATGGCGTTGACGATGATCGAGAGCACCATCTCTTGGTCCTTCATATCAACCTCCGAGGCTGCCCTGAGAGTAACACCAGCGGTCTCAGCCTGTTCCGGAAACCACCGCCTCCAGGCCAAGAGCGCTGAAGCCTCAGCCAAGCTCAGGGACAGGCCCGTCATCCGGCCAGCCATTCAGGCAACGGGAGGCTCATGTCCACAGCAGACGCTGGGCTCTTTCATTGAAGCAGCGTCTACCGGACCAACATGGACTTTCCGGCACACGGCCCCACATCCTCTCAGGGAGAATCGATGATCAACATTGCAATCATGGCTGGGGTGTTTGTCCTCGCCGCCCCGGCAACGGCACAAGAAACCTTGCCATCGACATGGCGCGACCCGGAGACACGGTGTGTGTATCTCAAGGTGGGAGATACCCTGAGCCTGCGCTACCGCCGTGACGGCAAACCAGATTGTGCGAGCGTTCAGCAGGAGAACACGGACGCATCGATCACGCGCAGTGACTTGCGGGACCTGACCCAGCAGATGACGCGCTCGATCGAGGAGTTGCGCCGGGATATCGGCGCAGTGCGGCGTGAGATGGAACATACCCGCAGTGAGCTAGAGAATATCCGCCGGGAAACGCGGCAGCCTCGAGCGCAGTAGTACTATCGATGCCTCTTAGAACTGACCTGTACCGGGACAGATAGGCCTAGCACAGGGTGGCGGGCTGCGCAGGCGCGTGAACCCAGCGACGGTGACTGACATGTTCCCCTCTTGCAGCTTTCGCCCAGCGACGAGAGACGTTGATGAGCAGCCCTACCCAGAGCAACTGCGCCCTCAAACCTCAGCCGGGCGGTTTGATGTTGTCGTCTCCGTAACCACGCCTTCCGTTGAGCTGCGGTCGTGGCTGCACGGCGGGAGCGGGGTCAGACGTCAACGCACCCCAAACCTTGCGCATGATCGATTTCGCCAAACTGAGGATGTCCTGGGCCATGTCTCACTCGCCTTCCTTCGTGCGGCCAACGGCTCGGGTTCGCCGCGCTCGCGCGGCGGCGTGGTGCAGGTTCTTGACCGGTCTGGACGCGAACCGGAGATGCAAGCTTAGCGGCCGCGGCCGCGAGCGCCCAGGTCCTCGCGGAGTTCGTGCTCGTGCACAATCCGGTCATACGACTGATCTGCGCTTCTGATCGCGTATCGGGGCCCGTGATGCGGATCATCGAGCCTGACAATCTCATAGCCGCCTTTCCAGATCTCGGGCTGACCATCCTCCGCGTAGGAGACCGCCTGTCCCACGGCAAAACGGTGCTGACCCAGGGTGGGCGTTGATGAGCTCTCTTCTGGCTGCTCAATCACATTTAGAGACGCTGGGCGCGGTTCCTTCCCGGCGGGCTTCGCCGGAACAGGGGTGGGTGAGGAGGTGAGCGGCTGCGCGGTCGCTACCGGCACGGTCCAATCGAGCAGTATGCGGCCGCCATCGTCCATCACACGCAGAGCATCGGTCCGGGATGGCCAGCGTCTCATTCCGGCAAGGCTCCGGGCAAATGCCAAGGCTGCGGCACCGTCAGCAGCGGCGATGGGCAGGGTTCCGATGACCTCGGGAACACCGCGTCGAAACCGCTTGAACTGGATCAGGAATGTCATGGCAATCTCCTCACTGCAGAGCTTCTCCATTGAGAGCATCAGGCTTGGGGCAAACCAAGTTTCGCTGCCTGGGCAGTAATGAGCCGCTCCTACAGTTGCAGACTCGTGCTTGTCATTCTTAAGATATGAGGAGCCATAAACCAATTAAATAGAACTCAGATCAAATATAAAGCTGAGATAAAATGTTCAACCGTGATATGTTGAACTTATCGACAGAAGATTATTTCTTTTGCTGTCCTAAGGAAAACATCATGCAAACCCCTGAGTGGCTGAAGCCTGGCCTCTACGGCACCGCCTGTGGCGCTCGCCGTCATCGGGTTTTCCTGGGGCGGTTGGGTCACCGGCGGCACGGCTCGCACGATGGCCGCCGATCAATCGAAAGCCGAGGTAGTCACGGCTTTATCCCTGATCTGCGTTGATCAATCCAAGCGCGATCCGCAGCTTGCTGAGCGTGTTGCTGCCATCAAGACCGCCTCGTCATGGAACAGGGGCGACCTCGTTCTGAAGAATGGATGGGCGACCATGCCCGGCACCGCGGAAGGCAACAGCCAGGTAGCCAAAGATTGCGCCGACAAGATCGCCGCTTAGGAGTAGGTCATGCGCACAATACGAGAGACCATGACCTTCGACCGCCCGTTTTCACTCATGGCCGTGGACAAGATGCAGCCTGCCGGAACATACGCGATCGACATTGACGAGGAATTGATTGAGGGGCTGTCGTTCCTCGCCTACCGGCGCGTTGCGACCACTATCTACCTGCCACTCCATCAAGGAAGTCATGACTCGGTACAGGCGGTCAGGGTCGATCCTCAAGAATTGACGGCAGCTCACCAGGAGACGCCGCCCGCCTGAGGGTGGCGATTAACCGCCTTTGCGAAAGACGGCCTCGTCAACTGAACTCTCTCAGAAATGGGCATAAGCCGGCTATTGCACGGTGAGGCCCGCCCTAACGATGAAGGCTCCAATGTTTGGCTTTAGAGGCGGCGAAAGCGATGAAGCCGTCACCCGCAAGACAGGGTACCGCATTGATGCAAAGCGGCAGTGGAGCGGTCTCACCACCTCGGATCTGTCGCAGATCAAGAACGAGGGGCAGCTGATCGCGCTGGTGAAGGTGCGCTACGGCCTGCCTATGAGACGGCCAGGGCCGACGTTCAAGGCTGGATGGCCGGCAAGCAGTTCTGAACTTCTCGGCCAATTTGTACCGGCCGGCGAGGCCTTTGATCCGATCAGATAGCCGGTGGAGATCAGTCTATGACAACCGAGTTTTACGTCGTTCGACATCATGGCGCTTGGTGCATCCGGGTGAATGGCAAACATCATGGGGAGTACGACTCCCGCCTTTTGGCCATTAACGCCGCAGTGACGGAGGCCCAAGCTGCCGGGCCAGGGGCAAAGGTCTTCAGCACAGGGATTGTCAGTCAATTCAGCCAGGAGTGGCAGTCCAACGATAGTCCCAGCTCACTCGTGCCTTGACCATTATGGCACGATCTCACAGGAGACGCGAATGAGCGAGCGGATCAGCCGCCTGTGTGACGAACTGCGCATCAAGCTTCATGGGATTGATCGCCGCCTTGAGGCGCTCAAATCGGACGGCGTGGCGACTTTTGACAAGTCGCAGGATGTTCTTGAAAGCCGGCTCGACCGTGTCGAGCAGCGCATCTACGACAACCGCGTTACCGTTGAAGCCGCCAATGTCAGGGTCAAGGCATGGCTCGCCGAGAAAAGGGCCGGTTCCGTTGCAGGCAGCCCTCTTTGGACAGAACGCCACAAAGCTCATGTGCTGGAAGCCCGCGCCGATGATGCTGAGGCCTACGCCATTGCCGTCTTCGAGCTTGCGGCTACAGCGGCAGATGAAGCCACACTGGCTGTCCTGCAAGCGCTTCTCGCGCGAAACGATGCTGATGTCGCGGTTCTGTGCGAGACGGAGCCTCTATAATGTTTATCATCGAGTTCTTTGGGGTGCGTGGCACAGACGAAGCCCATGCGACCCTTGATCGGGTTGAACATGACGCAACGGATCTGGAGGACGCGAAAGTGAGAGCCATGTCCCTCTTCGAGACGTTGGATATGCCGCAGAGGCCGGATGCCGTGCGGATCCTGAATCACAATGGAGATGAGGTGTTTGTCTGGGGTCCAGAGCGCCCCAGCGCCTAAATCCGGAACTGCCTCTCCTCGCAGGTTGTTCGCCCGCATTGAGGCTCCCAGGAGAATAATTATGGCCAATGTTCATTACAGGCTCGTCGAGCACGAAAGCGGATGGACCTACAAAGCTGGGGATGTCTTCTCGGAACGCTACGCCACCCATGAGGAAGCACGCGAGGCAGCAGAACGAGCCGCCGCCGAACAGAGGCTGCCGGGCGCGCCTGAAGACATCGAGTACCAGGACGAAGCGGGTGACTGGCACGAAGAAGTCTCTCGGGGGACGGATCGGCCAGAGACAGACGTCACGGGATGAGCGGTCAGGCACCGCTCCAAGCGCGGGATCTTGAGCAATGGTTTGGCCCGCCGGGGCGCGGCCCACAATGGCCTCTACTTGCTTGATGCGACTAAGTGGTGCATCCGGTAAGTCATGCCGCCCTCGGTAGGAGGGCGATGCCGGGCGAGCGGCGTGGGCGATGCCGGCGGCGTTGGCCCCAGACGAAGGGATGGCGATGCGCATTCCAGTAGACG